>JAQWYU010000291.1 GCA_029253805.1 Flavobacteriaceae bacterium
TCTGAAGTTATTGAACTTGTTAGTCAACGTCACAAAGGATTAAACTTGTTGAGAACTACTTTAGGAGATGATGCTCTTTGCTATCAGCAGCTAGGAGGTTATGAATTGTTTTTGGAAAAAGATGAACTTTTGTTTGATACTTGTTCTCAAAAAATGAAAGAGATCAACTCACTATTAAAACCTATTTTCAAGGGGGATGTATTTTCGAATATTTCTAATCACTTTAATTTTAATAGAATTCAAAATCAATATATACGAAACCAATTTGAGGGTCAAATTGATACGGGAAAAATGATGCAAGTACTGATAAAAAGAGTTCAAGAATTAGGTGTCATTATTTTAAATAATACAAAGGTTGAAAGGTATTTTGAGCACTCGGATAAAATTTCAATTCAAACGAGCCATTTTGAGCTTGCAGCTTTAAAGTTAATTTTCACTACAAATGGGTTTGCCAAGCAATTAATGAATGAGGATGTTCAGCCAGCAAGGGCTCAGGTTTTAATCACAAAGCCAATCGACAACCTACATATAAAAGGGACTTTTCATTTAGATTTTGGGTATTATTACTTTAGGAATATAGATAATCGAATTCTTTTAGGGGGTGGAAGAAACTTAGATATTGAAGGCGAGACTACTACTGAGTTAGCTCAGACTAAAAAGATTCAACAATCACTTGAGAACCTATTGACACACACGATACTTCCAGAAACAAACTATGAGATAGAGCAACGTTGGTCTGGCATTATGGGGGTTGGTTCCAAAAAAAAACCTATTATTAAACAGCTTTCTGAACATGTTTACTGCGGAGTCCGTATGGGAGGTATGGGCGTCGCAATAGGTAGCTTAATAGGAAAAAAAATTTCTAATTTTTTTTAATAACTCAAGCTCTTACAGTTAACTACCCGTTTATAGCTTCTACAATTTCCACTCTTCCAGCTAACATTTCTTTTAACATAGCCTCAATACCACTTTTTAATGTAAAAGTAGAAGATGGACAACCACTACAAGCTCCTTGTAAAATAACTTTTACTGTTTTTGTAGCTGAGTCGTAGGATTCAAACAAAATATTTCCTCCGTCACTAGCAACAGCTGGTTTAATGTGCTCTTCTAAAATATTAATTATTTCTTTTGAAGTATCATCTAGTGTCTCGTAAGAAGTGTCCAATTGCGTAGTAGTTTTATTTAAAGTTTCTGCAGCTGAAGCTAAAACCATTTCTTTTCCTTGCTCAACATAGGATTTTATAAACTCTCTTAGTTCAAGCGTGATAGATTCCCACTCAACAATATCATACTTTGTTATAGAAACGTAATTTTTATCAATAAATACCGCTTTTACAAATGGAAACTGAAATAAGGCAGTTGCAAAAGGAGACAGTTTGGCTTCTTCGATAGAAATAAATTCAAAAGTTTGAGCTACTAATTTTTTGTTTGCTACAAATTTCTGAACTGCAGGATTTGGTGTGCTTTCTGCATAAACGGTTACGGGATTTTTATTCTTATCTGCATTTATTATAACCGCACCACCCTCATTTAGGAAATTCTCAATTTGTTCACTAACTTCTTTTTGCACATCAATCCATTCAACGATGTCATAACGCTCAATAGCAATAAAGTTTCCAGAGACATAGATTTTTTTCACAAAAGGTAGATAAAAAAGTTGCTGTGCTAATGGGGAATTTTTTGCTTCATCAATATTAGAATATTCAAAACTCTCATATTTTGTTAAAAATGAATTTGCTTCAAATTTTATAATCTTTGGGTTAGATGTTTGGTGAACAGATATAGTGAAATTTTTCATTTTCATATTTTTTGTAAAGGTAGTAAACAAAATAGAAGATTTTGATTTTTTGAAACTGTTTAGGACTTTAAATTCTTTTTTAATGAAGTACAATTTTTAAACAAAACAAATCTCTATATTTGATCCTTATGCTTTTTATTTTGAGACATTTTTTACTTTTATTTCTCGCATTGTTTTGTTTTGGCTCAAGTTTGAGTGCCCAGGGACGTACTTGCGGAATGGAAGCTTATATGGAGTCTGTAAAACAAGATCCAGTACGACTTAAAGAATATACCGCCAACCAGCGTAGATTTAAGGCAGAAAAACTATCTGTACGACTTAACGCTTCTGGACAAATGAATACTTTATTCATTCCTGTAGCTGTCCATTTTCCTGAAGCAGATGAAGCAGATAGAGCCTGTTTAGAAGCGTTAGCTCAAGATCAAATTGATCGTGTTAATGCAGATTATCAAGGGGTCAATGACGATATATCAAACTGGAATACAAATAGTGATCTTTATCCAAACACATTGTCAGGTTTTCTCGATGTTCAATTTTGTATAGCGACTCAAAACCATCCTACAGATGTTTCTGGAAATTTTATTGACCCAGACCTAGTTGAAGGCGGACGCGCTGTAACTATAGGCTATGGTTTTGAAGAAGGCACAAATGAGAGAGACCCTAATTGGGCAGGATATTTAAACATCCTTGTTAAAGATGCTGGCGCAACTGAGCTAGGACATTCTCCACTTGGGGGGAATATAGCTGCTGGGGCCTGTGTAGTTTTAAATACTTTTGCTATTGGTTCGTCGGCATCTGGTTGTGCGGGTTACACTTCTAGTGCTCCTTATAATTTAGGTCGGACTTTAACCCATGAGCTTGGACATTTTTTCAGTTTAGAGCACACCTTTTCAGGGAGCTGTTCAACTGATGACGGCTTTACAGATACTCCAAATATTAGTTCTGCAAATTATAGCTGCCCAGCACCTGGTTCGATAGACGGATGTGAGGCTGGAGAAAAAGCGCTAACAATGAATTACATGGATTATACTGAAGACGCTTGTATGTACATGTTCACAGAACAACAATTAACAGATGTTCAAGCCTACTTTAACGTTATTGAAAACCAAATTCTTATTGATACCATTAACTGTACGTCATCAAGTTCCAATATTAATATGACTAATGGTACTTTTAACCAATGCGAAGGTATTTTATATGATTCTGGAGGTAATTTGGGTAACTATTCTAGCAATGAAGACTTTACGCTAACAATATGTCCAGACGGAGGAGGAACATCAACTGTCTTAGAGTTTATTTCATTCACAACTCAAGGAGGTGGTGCTGATGAGTTAACGATATACAATGGTTCTACAACATCAGATCCAATAATTGGGACATATTCTGGAACACAGACCATAGGAACCATCACTGCATCTAATACTTCAGGATGTTTGACGTTAAGATTTGTTACAAATGGCGGAGTTAATTTGGCAGGTTTCGAAGCTAATATACTATGTGAATCACCTTGTCAAGATATCGAAGCACTTATCGAAAATGTTGTACCGGAGATTAGCCCCACAGGTGTACTAGTAATAAACCAAGGGGATAACGTAAGTTTTGAGGGTAATGCAAATTTCTCAATTGACGGTACAGGAGCCAGCTATGATTGGGACTTTGGTGATGGAACTTCCGCAAATGGCACTTTAGTAGATCATACTTTTAATACAATAGGAACATTTACTGTTACTTTGACAATTATGGATACCAATCCATTTGGATGTTTTGATGAGACCACATTGACAGTTCAAGTTTTGGGTGATTATATTGAAGTTGATGATACTACTTTTACAATGACTGAATTAGTTGAGGACGTTTTGATTGATTCTCCATGTGCTGACGTATCTAGTATTGAAACTTCTACTGGCTCTGATTTTGGCTCTACCAATGGGATTGCATATTTTTCGAGTAATGGAGAAAACTTCCCTTTTACGGAAGGAATTATCTTATCAACAGGAAACGCCATGTCAGCAGAAGGTCCTGAACAAGGCACAGTAAGCGAAGGAAGCGTAGATTGGCCTGGTGATATAGATTTAGAAAACTTCATCCCAGACTTAACCGCTGGAGACACCAACAATGCCACTTATATTCAATTTGATTTCACCCCTTATTCAGAAAATATCAGCTTTAATTTTTTATTCGCATCGGAAGAATATGGCACTTTTCAATGTACTTTTACAGATGCATTTGCATTTTTACTAACAGATGTTAATACTGGAGCTACCACTAATTTAGCTGTTGTTCCCAATACTATGGACCCTATTTCTGTTTTATCAGTTAGAGATAATACTTATAATTCAAGCTGTGCATCTTCTAATGAATCTTATTTTGGGGCTTATTATGGAGATACCGGTTTACCAACTAATCAAAGTCCAACGGATTTTAGAGGACATACTGTTAGTATGGTAGCACAAAGCGAAGTAATTCCATACAACCAGTACACAATTAAGTTAGTAATCGCTGACGATGGAGATACTAATTATGATTCCGCAGTTTTTTTAGAAGCTGGAAGTTTTCAGGTTGGAGGTAGTATTGGAGACGA
>JAQWYU010000292.1 GCA_029253805.1 Flavobacteriaceae bacterium
CATTAATTTAAAATTGTTCAAAAAAAAAGAAGAATTAGTAAACTAATTATTCTTTAGAAAATTTAACTAATTTTAAACTAAAACAATTAATGGGTTTAAAATAACTTATAATAAAAGAGAATAAAAAATATGTTCGACTAATAACCAATCTTAACTCACAAATGAATTGATTAATTTGTGAATGTGAATTATTTGAAGTTTTTTAATAAATAATTGACATAAAAAAGAATCGGATAAGTGTTATATACAAATTTAATTATAGTGGAAAAAAAAGAGAGAAATCTAAAGTAGAAATCTCTCTTTTTTTTTAAAATAATTATGTACTTACATTAAATTAATTTGCAAACCATAAACTTGTTGCCATTTTATCTGGCCCTTGTGCTGAAACTGCAGCTTCGGCATTGGCAGCATTTGAAGTATAAACACTAGATCCATATTGTAACCTTTGAGGGTAAGCTCCGTTAAGATCGCCAGCAAAACTAATTATATCGTTGTTATCAGAAGTAATCACTGCTGAGGTTGGATATCCTGTATCTCTGACAATTGCCCAAGCTTCGTATCCGTTAGTATAATTAGCTATCCATCTTTGAGTAGCTATCCTTTCAAGATTTTGTTCCGATGATCCATTTAGTGAACCCATTTCAGAGGCTAAAAAATCAGATGATGTAGATGTATTCCAAAGAGCCATCGCTTTTTGTAACCCTAATTGATAGTATGTATTTGCATCACCAGAAACAAGTCCTTTAACAATTGCTTCTGCTATCATGAAGTGTGAATCAGCAGTCGTCATGACAATTGTAGGAAATATTGGACTCCCTTGATTTGTTTGCTGAGTGACTATATCAGATGGATCAGAAAATAGATTTCCTTCCATGTAGGTTTTAATTTTACCACTTAATCTAGAAGGTATTCCAACATAATTAGTATTATCTGGCATTGTTATAGTTAAATCAGTTGCGGTTTCTGTCCAAGTATAATCTGTGTCCAAAACAAGACCAGCTCCTTCTAATGTACTTTGTAAAAAGGCTACGTGATCAGGGATAAGAGAAACATTATCTCCATCTGTTGGCTTCAAAATTGTAATTGTACCACCAACACTTGGTTTAGCAATTTCGCCCAATCTAGGATCATTACTTTGTTTTAAAACATTCATCATCGCTTCAGATATTTTCCAGCGTGCAGTTGGGAAATTATGCCAAACATCTCCATATGATGCAGATCCACCCCATATGTCTGTTTCATCAGCAAAAGCTTCAAATAAAGCATCTGTGTCAGCCAATACCCCAGAGGCTATTGCTTCAGAAGCTGCATTTGCAGAGAAATCTTCACCTGGGGAACCACTAGCTCTAAGGGCAATTCTTAACTTTAAACTATTTGCAAGTTGTTTCCAATTTTGCATATTTCCGTTAAATATTACATCATTTTCTCCTAATTGATCCACACCAGCTCCAGTAATTGTATTATCTCCAATTATTGAAATAGCTTGATCTAAATCAGAAATGATACCTTTATAAATATCTATTTGAGCATCAAATTGTGGTAATTCAATACTTATATCAGATGCTTGAGAATAAGGAATATTACCAAAAGTATCGGTAAATGCATGATAATAAAGTCCTTTCATTATAAGACCAAGAGCATAATATTGCTCATTTTCTAAAGACCCACCTTCACCAACCAGGTTAAGATAAGCTGTTAGATTAGTATTATATCCAGAGTACCAGTCCCAAGATCCTAAGTCTGTTAAAACACTAAAGTAATCCCATCCAAAGTCTCCGTTCCATGCGTATGAGGAATGCCCCATTGCCCATTGCCCACAAAATTGATCAGGGTGTAATAAATCTCCATACCAAAGAGGAACAGTTGTGGACCTGTAAAGTTTCTGCTGTAATGTAGTAACAAAGTATTTAGCACTAACATCAGATGAAGTAAGTGCATCTGGTTGTTCATTGATTTCATTGAAATCGTCTGTACAAGAAAATACAGTTGCAAGTACAATACTTGCCAATATTAAAATTTTGTTTTTCATTGTTTTAAGGTATTATGTTAAAAAGTTAAATTTAAATTTAGTCCAATACTTCTTAAAGTAGGCATGGCATTGTGAGACAAACCTTGAACTCCAATAGAAGTACCAAACATAGCTTCTGGATCAATATCATCTGCCTTGTTCATTAAGAAAAATAGGTTTCTACCAACTAATTGAACTGTAGCGCTCTGTAATCCAAATTTAGATCCTACTGGAATATTATATCCAATAGCAAGTTCACGTAATCTGATATTATCTTGGTCATAAATATAGTTTTCAGAAATACCAGACATTGCTGTCCAATACTCTTGACCAGAAATAGATTCAGTATTTACTCCTTCCGTAGCTACATTAACACCAGCAACTACTACTCCTGACTCACGATATTGTAGACTTCTTGCAGACACACCATTTGCGTCCATTTCAGCTGATGTTTGAGAATAGATTTGACCACCCATACGAGCGTCAATTAGAAAACTTAATGAAAAATCTTTATAAGTGAATGTATTAGACCATCCACCTAACCAGTCTGGCTGGGCATTACCTAACAAAACATTGGCATCTGATGCAATAGGAATTCCTTCAGCATCGGTCTCGCCTGTCCAAACACGTCCATAAATATCTCCAATGCTTCCACCTTCTGTAGCGCTTATCTTAACACCTCCATCAATTGACTCATTGTACACAAAACTATCAAGACCATCTACTAATTCTTCAATCTTATTTTCATTTTTAGAATAAAACAATGAAGTATTCCAAGAAAAATTATCAGTATTTAAAACCGAAGCGCCAAGTGCAATCTCAACTCCTTTGTTTGTTACTTCTCCAATATTATCTCTACTAAATGCAAACCCTGTTGCAGCAGGAACAGGAACATCGAAAATTAAATCTTTAGTAGACATATTATAAATGGACAAATCTAAAGTTAACTTGTTATTAAGCAAGCCCAACTCTAACCCAAATTCTGACGAAGTTATAGTTTCAGGTTTTAAATCTGCATTTAACCTAACTGGGCTAGCTTCTACAGTCGTAAGTCCAAGATATCCTTGACCACGAACGCTAAATGTTTGATTAAGCTGATATGGGTCAGTATCGTTACCTACTTGAGCAACACTACCTCTTACTTTAATTAAATTAAAAACTTGCTTATCAGGGTCTATAAATTTGTTTAATATCGCAGAAATACTTGCTGAATTGTACACGTAAGATCTATTATCTTCGCTTAAAGTTGAAGACCAATCATTACGAACAGATGCGTCTAGGTATAAAAAATTGTCATATGCTAGATTAACTGAACCATACAATGAATTCACTTTCTTGATAGCCAGTGGAGACTCTTCAGGGGCTTGAACAACATTTAAGTTGTTGATAAAAGTTGCTGTTTTTATTTTAAAATCAGTTCCTTGAACCAACATACCCTCTGAAGTTCTTTTTGACATATTACCTCCTACATTAGCCACTATATTCAGCTTATCAGTCAAGTCATGCTTAGCAGTTACCAAGAACTCAGAGTTCAATTCGGTAAATGTGCTTTGACCTAGTTTCATATAACCACTATTAGCAAAGTGACCACCAGGTCTTTTTACTGCATTGTCTCTTATGTTAGTAACGTCCGTTCCTATACGTGCAAAAGCACTCAACCAATCATTAAATTCATAGTTAATTTTAGTAAATCCTAAAAATCTGTTTCTACGAACATCATTTTTATCATTATACAACATCCAAAACGGGTTTCCTGCATTTCCACCTGCATAACGAATTTCATTATAATCTGATGGAGTCGCTGGGTTAGCCATTTGGTAATTTCGCATATCATCTGTTACTACGTTTCGAGGCATATTATAAACATAGGCTAAAAGTCCTTGTGCGCCAGTAGTAGATGCTCTATTGTTAACCTTCTGAGTGAAATAAGTACCTTTTGTATCTACTGTTAATTTATCTGATAAATTGTTAACTGCTCTTAAGTTAAAATTATGACTACTTAAGTTTGAATTTTCAATTATAGAATTAGATGAGTTGTTTGTGTAAGAAAATCTAATTGAACCCATGTCTGACCCTTTATCAACAGAAACTGTAGTTATTGATCTTTCGGCCTGTCTGAAAAAATCTTCAACATTGCTAGATTGAGCAGAATAAGCCTTAGTAGTTCCGTTATAATACTCTTGTTGAGATCCGTCTAAAGACCCACCCCAAGAGAGTGCTTCCCATGAATAATCTCCGTTACCATCGTTAGCCAATGGGTTAAAATTTGGAGTAGAATAAGCAGCTCCGAAGGTTCCTTGTCCATATTTATTTTGGAATTCTGGTAAAAACATTGGATTATCAAATGATAAATTTGTCTTTACTGAAACACCAATTCTATTTGACCGTGTACCTTTTTTAGTTGTAATTAAAATAACCCCATTACCAGCTCTAGAACCGTAAAGTGCTGCAGCAGTTGGACCCTTTAGTACAGAAATAGACTCGATGTCATCAGGATTAATATCAGAAATACCACCGCCAGAAATACTTGGCTCGTAACTTGGAGCACCACCACTATCAGAGCTTCCAGAACTAATCTGAGATCCACCTCCGCTAATAGGTAATGAAGCATTAATAGGCATTCCATCAACTACAATAAGAGCTTGAGAGTTTCCACCCAAAGAATTATTTCCTCTAATTGTAATTCTTGACGCAGAACCTAGTGATCCAGATTGAGAAATCTGTAAACCAGCAACTTTACCTGCTAAAGAGCTAGCAAGATTATTGTCTTTAATAGTGTTTACATTATCTCCAGAAACTTCAGTTACCGCATAACCTAAAGATTTTTTTTCTCTAGAAATACCTAGAGCAGTAATAACTACTTCGTCCAACCCTTCAGAGCTCTGCTCTAGGCTTACATTTATAGTAGTTTGTCCAGAAACAGAAATCTCTTGTTCAGAATAACCAATAAAAGAAAACTGTAATACAGCATTTTCATTAGAAACTTCAATAGTATAATTACCGTCAAAATCTGTTACGGCACCGTTCATAGTGCCTTTCTCTAATACATTCACACCAGGAAGAGACATACTGTCTGAAGAATCAGTTACTGTTCCCGAAATCGATGTAGTTTGTGCATAAATAGTGTGTGCACTAAAAACGCTAATCAGAAGCAACAGCTTCTTAAATTTTTGGATCATAATTTGTTTGTTTAGTTAATATCGTCTTAAAATTAAACCAATAAGCAAGTATTAACCAATGTTTTCGACAAATGACAGATTAAACAAGGAGTATGTTAATTTTTTGTTACAAAATAATAAATCAGTAAAGAAAAGATCCTAAAGAATTTAGTTTTAACTACAAAACAAATGATTGAAAAACTAAATCACAGAAAATAAATATCATTTTAAAATAATTTTGAAATTATTTGATTTTACTAATTCAGTATGGTCCACAAAAAAATGATTACTTGATTTGTCTCCTACTTTAATCTGATTTATTAATCCGTTTCCTTCCTTGTGAATTACCAATTTAGATTTTTCGTAATAACGATTGTCTAGTTCAATAATAACCTTATCAAATACAGGAGTTGTTATTGCATAAATAGGATCAGCTGGACTCACAGGATATAGTCCCATCATACTATAAATTAACCAAGCAGACATAGTCCCTGTATCGTCATTTCCCGGCAACCCACCAGGTGAATTATTGAAATGTTGTTTAATGAGTTTTGAGACTTTATTTTGTGTACGCCATTCTTGACCAGAAACATAATTAAACAAATATGGGTAACCAATATCTGGTTCATTTGCCATATCAAATTGATTTGAGTTAAAAACCTTTTGAAGCTGATTCGAATATTCCTCTTTACCGCCAATTAACTTCATCAAGCCTCTAGTATCATGAGTAACCATAAAAGTATATTGCCATGAATTTCCTTCAATAAAACCTAAATTTTTCTGAAAATTGGCACCAGTGTTGGGGCTGAAGGGAGTCACCCAAGAATCATCAGGATTTTTTGGCCTTAGTAAACCAAATTCAGAATCAAAAAGTTTTCTGTAAGATATAGAACGCTTACCATAAAAAATCTCATCCTCTTTTTTATTCATTGATTTTGCCAATTGTGAAATGGCAAAGTCTGTAATATTGTATTCTTGCGTGGTTGAAACAGAACCACTTTTTGTGGAAGAAGTGGTCAAATACCCTCTTTTCACATATTCTTTTATGCCTGGTCTAAGAAAATTATAATCTAACTGAGTTGCACTCTTGGTTATTGCTTTATAAGCCTTTTCTATGTCAAAATCTTTTATACCGCGCAAATAAGTATCAGCAATTATAATTCCAGCAGGATCTCCTACCATTGTTGTAGTTTCTGTAGCATTTAACTCCCATTTTGGAAGCCAACCACTCTCATCATATATCGACAACATACTTTTGACCATATCTGACTGCTGCTTTGGATACACTAAAGACATCAAAGAATGAAGATTCCTATAGGTATCCCAAAGAGAAAAAACTGTGAAGCGAGTACCGTTTGTTTTTAAGGTTTCTCTTGTTGTCATTTTAGGAAACTCTCCGTTAACATCATTTAATGTATTTGGATGAATCAAGCAGTGATATAAAGCTGTATAGAAAATAGTTTTATCATCTTTTGTCCCACCCTCTACTTTGATTTTTGAAAGAAGACCATTCCATTTTGACCTTGTTTGGTCGTAAATTTCTTCAAAAGATAACTCCCTTGTTTCATTTAGTAAATTTTCTCTCGCATTGTCAATACTAACATAAGACACACCTATTTTAACTTCGACTGAAGTTGATTTTTTAAAATCATAACGCATGTAAGCTCCAATACTATCTCCGATGATCTGTTTGCTGAAATTCTTATAATACCTAGTTTTTCCATTATATGGCATCCATTCACTTTCTACTCCTTTTTCTTCCAACGAATTCTTCCAAACTCCAAATTCATTTGAGGGCTCACTGAATTTAGCGACAAAATATAGAGGATAAGACTCATCAGCTTTATAATAACAAAATGCTCCCACATTACGGACTCCTTCAATTTCTGTTGGTGAAACAACTCTTATAGAACCTCCTTGTTCATTTGTCAGACCTAATCCTAAGTTCAATAAAATATTTGATTTTCCCTTTGGAAATAAATAATTACTTACTCCAGTCCGAGTTGTGGCTGTGGACTGAACTTTAATATCATATTTATCTAAAGTAGAACTATAATATCCGGCTTTGGCTATTTCATTCGAGTAGGTACTCCCATATTTCAAATGATCTGTTTCTAAAACGCCTGTTGTGGGCATTGTCAAAACAACCCCTAAGTCAGGGCATCCAACACCACTTAAATTCACATGAGAAAATCCGGTCAAAAAGGTGTTTTCATAAACATATGGAGTAGACAACCATTGACTATCTTTCTCTAGCAAATTCTGAGAACCAGAAACATTAAAAGGAGAAACATTAACCATACCTCGTGGGGCAATAGCTCCTGGATTAGTAGCCCCATAATTAGAAGTACCAATAAATGGATTTACGTATCCAGTTAAATCATGTGATCTTGTGCTTTCTAAGACTTTATCACAACTGCTGCATACAATTAGCAAAAGCAGAGCAATTACAAATAAAATCTTATTAACTTTCATAAACTAAATTTTATTAACCTAGAATAATTAATTCGTAATTTGATTATTCCATGACATTTTAAATTGAGAATCTTCCATTCGATTTCCATTTTCGTCGTCAAGAATTGCATAATTAAATCCAGAGCGAAGACTATAACCAGCATGATTCCCATTTTTATTAACAGCAATAAAACCAACTTGTAGATAATCAATATCTTTACTGTTTTTATGTTTATTGTATATGCGCTCGACAACTTCCTTACAAGATTCTAAAGGAGATTTTCCCTGACGCATTAGCTCAACAACCATAGCACTGCCAGCAGTACGAATAACTGCCTCACCAAGACCTGTAGCTGCAGCAGCCCCAATATCATTATCTAAAAATAAACCCGCCCCAATGATAGGAGAATCACCAACTCGACCATGCATTTTCCAAGCTGCACCACTTGTGGTACATCCTCCAGAAAGATTACCGTTTTTATCCAATATTAGCATACTGATTGTATCATGATTTTCCATATTAATAACCGGTTTATACTTTGATTTTATTAGCCATTTCTTCCAATCCTGTTTAGATTCAGGTGTCAATAAATTTTCTTTTAAAAATCCATTAGAAAGTGCAAAATCTTGCGCCCCTTTACCACTTAACATAACATGAGGTGTATCGGTTAAGATTTTCTTAGCTACAGCTATAGGATGTTTTATTTCTTGTAAAAATGAGACAGAACCACAATTACTATTATGATCCATAATACAAGCATCAAGAGTAACTTTACCCTCCCTATCAGGAAAACCTCCATATCCAACACTTCGATTACTAGGATCAGCTTCACATATTCCAACTCCAGAAACAATTGCTTCTATAGCAGTTTTACCGATGTTTAGTTCACTCAGAGCTTTTTCGTTAGCTTCAAAACCATGATCCCATGTAGAAATAATAACAGGTTTGTTGTTGTTACTAACAAATTTGCTTGTTTGAACACTTACAAAAGCTGAAGACCAAGTTTTTATAGTAGAAACCCCTATACCTCCCAAAGTAGCTTTTTTTATAAAGTTTCTTCTGTTAGACATGTTTTGTTAAAAATTAAAATTACAATAAATATAAACCTTTATTTATAAATCGTTATTCAAAACTAGCCTTCGTTTCTTTTATAGTTTGTAAATATTCATCCGTTAATGTCTTGCCTTCGTAGAAGGCTACTCCCTTGGCTCCATTTTCTTTGGCTAATAAAATAGATTGTTTTAATTCCTCAGCAGATTTAAAATCGGGGATATAAACTCCAGTATTAATTAAAGTATTTTTAGAGCTCAAATCGCTTACCCCTTGTCTAGTGGCATAACCAATCCAATCAACTTCTTCGCTATAAAAACCGTGATAAATCATTGGATATACTTCATCTATATTCCACTTATCCCAACGCTGACGCACCATATGATCAGCCATTTCTGGATAGGGAAACACAGCTGCTGTGAGCTTTTTCTTATTCTCTTTTGCTATGATGTACGCATCATCGACAATATTTTTGATGCTATTTAGTCTAAAATTTTTCCATTCCATATCAATAGAGGTATTTCTTGTATCTAGAGGACTCTTACTGTGTATATCTTCAAATTTGGAAATACAAACATTACAATAACAAAAATCATATTCTGGAAGTTCAGTATCTTGAACTAAATCATATTTTGGTAATAAAGCTATTGGTAAAAATATATCTGAGAAACGAATGTAGTCTAAATGAACACTCTCTATGTTGTCGACCTTAGACAATTGTTCGATAAGTCCCAAAATATGATTCCTTGACTCTGTTCTGTTAGGGCAAAGCCATTGGTAATAATCTACATAAGGTCTAGTATCATAACAGGAATTTCCTTCTTTGCTGACTGCATACCATTCTGGATGCTGCAATGCTATGGAATCTCCTGGCCTATTCATTGTCATTATCCAAGCGTGGACTTTCAAACCAGCATCACTAGCAACAGCTGCTAATCGTCGCAATTCATCAGGATCCGTTAGTGTGTTTATTAAAATCTCATCAATTCCATAATCTTTGTACCTTTTAAATTCAGTTGCATATAAATCATTTGATTTTTCTCTATCAGAAGTAATCCAAGTTGAAAACTCAAAATTTTGGTTCTCTATTTGTAAATCACTTTCAATTGCTTTTTTAGAATTACATGAAAAAATAGCAAGTAAAAGTGAATAAAATAATATATGTATTATTTTCATAATCAGTTTATTTGATTTTAAATTCACCGTCCTCTTTTATGGTTAATAGTTTATCTGAAAATGGACTTTTTATTGATATTACCCATCCGGAACCATAGTTCTCAATAAAAGGTTTTAGGCTATGACCATATAAAATGACAGGGGTGGGCTGAATACTTTCAATAGTTGTTTGCCATTGATTTGTATTAGAAAAATAACCCTTTTGAATTCTATACATTTTATATAATTCCCATTTAATTTCTTCATCTTTTGGAATTTTAAATGGAATTCCATCTCCAGCTTGCAAGGAAGAAAAATAAACATAGCCCCATTTTTCAGGTTCATGCATATTCACAACTCCTTGAGGCGACCATACCCAATTATATTCTTTTAAAAAATTACCAGTATTATCTTTTT
>JAQWYU010000293.1 GCA_029253805.1 Flavobacteriaceae bacterium
TAGGTCTTTTAGATATCACTTTTTACAGAGACGATTTTAGACGTTCTGACAAGTTACATAAAGCAAATTCTACTGAAATTGATTTTTTGATTGAAGACAAACATGTTGTTTTTATAGATGATGTTCTTTACACTGGTAGAAGCATTAGATCAGCACTTACTGCCATCCAATCTTTTGGAAGGCCCGCAGGGATTGAATTACTTACATTGATTGATCGTCGATTTAGCAGACACTTACCAATTCAACCCAATTATCGAGGGCGTCAAGTAGATGCAATAAATCATGAAAAAGTATTAGTAAATTGGAAAGAAACAAAAGGAGAAGATGCAGTTTATTTAGTAAATGATTAAATTATGAGCAAACTTAGTGTAGATCACTTGTTAGGCGTAAAATTTCTGAAACATGATGACATTAACCTTATTTTTGATACTGCAGATCATTTTAAAAAGGTTATTAATCGTCCTATCAAAAAAGTACCTTCGCTCAGAGATATTACTATTGCTAATCTTTTTTTTGAGAATTCAACCCGTACTAAATTATCATTCGAATTAGCACAAAAACGCTTATCGGCTGATGTAATTAATTTTTCTTCAGGTCAATCATCTTTAAATAAAGGGGAAACATTGATAGACACGGTAAACAATATTCTATCTATGAAAGTAGATATGATTGTACTACGTCATCCTAAAGCTGGTGCGGCTAAGTTTTTATCTAATCATGTAGATGCTAAAATAATAAATGCTGGGGATGGTGCGCACGAACACCCAACTCAAGCTTTGTTAGACTCCTACTCAATAAGAGAAAAATTTGGTGAGGTTAAAGGGAAAAAAGTAGTTATAGTAGGAGATATCTTACATAGTAGAGTTGCCTTATCAAATATATTTGCTCTTCAAACTCAAGGCGCAGAGGTTATGGTTTGTGGCCCCAGAACTTTAATTCCTAAGTACATACACAAACTAGGTGTGAAAGTAGAATCAAATTTACGTAATGCACTTGAATGGTGTGATGTAGCAAATATGCTTCGTGTTCAAAATGAACGTATGGATATTAGTTATTTTCCTTCAACAAGAGAATACTCACTACAATATGGTATAACAAAAGACCTTTTAGATTCCCTAAATAAAGAGATCACTATTATGCATCCAGGTCCTATAAATAGAGGTGTTGAAATCACTAGTGAAGTAGCAGATTCTAACCAATCAATTATTCTTAATCAAGTAGAAAACGGTGTAGCTGTAAGAATGGCTGTTATTTATCTATTAGCGTCTAAAATTTAGTAATATTATGACCATCGAACAATTCGGAACAACAGCTGTTGTTACTCAAAATAAAACAAGTTTAAAAGAGCTTTCAAATAATTTGTCAGCACTTTATGAACGCTTGAAATCACAAGACGTTATTTTGCACTTAAAAGATATATCTTCAGGATCTGTAGAATATTTTTCAACTATAATTAATAATCATAGTATTGCTAATCGTTGCTTTATTATTGTAAATACTGAACTAAATCAAGAAAATTTTGAAAATTTTATAATTATTCCAACACTCCAAGAAGCTTATGATTATATTGATATGGAAGTAATGCAACGCGAATTAGGACTTTAAAAAATAAATTTGAAACTATCTATTTTAGGTTGCTATAGTGCAACTCCTCGTATCGTTGCGCAAACTACTTCTCAAGTACTAGAAACTAGAGGTCACGTGTTCTTGATAGACTGCGGGGAAGGTACTCAGGTTCAGCTCAGAAAGTACAAAATTAAGTTTAACCAGATTAAACATATTTTTATTTCTCATTTACATGGAGACCATTACTTTGGACTTATTGGATTAATTTCTACTTTTAATTTATTGACTCGAGATACCGACTTACATATATACGGTCCAAAAGGTTTAAAAGAAATTATAACACTTCAAATCAAGCTAGCTAAATCGTGGACTAATTATAAAATCATATTTCATGAGCTGTGTAGTAGTTCTTCTGTTTTAATATTTGAAGACGAAAAAGTTTCTGTTCATACAATCCCATTGGATCACCGTATTTATACTAATGGATTTATAATTAAAGAAAAGCCATTTAATCGTAAATTAAATATCAACAAAGCAGAAAGTTTAAATATTGATAAAGCCTATTTCAGAAAACTTAAACAAGGAGAAGATGTAGTTAATGATAAAGGAGAGATAATCAGTAATAAATTAGTTACTCTTCCAGGTCGTTCCCCTTTAAGCTATGCTTTTTGCAGTGACACAGCCTACTGTGAATCAATCATTCCAATTATTTTTGATGTTGATGTTTTATATCACGAATCCACATTTTTGGAGGAGCATGAATATTTATGTACCAAAACTAAACACTCAACTGCCAAACAAGCAGCAACAATTGCTTTAAAAGCTAATGCCAAACAATTAATTTTAGGCCATTATTCTACTCGTTACGGAGGTCTTGAAGGGTTTAAAAATGAAGCATCTACTATTTTTAAAGATGTTGTCTTATCGGGTGATGGAAAAGTATTTGACTTCTAGAAATCTTCAAAAACTCCCAGTCCAAATAATGCAAAGTCATATTTAACAGGGTCTAATGAGTCTAATATACGTAAGCTTTCATCGAGCTCGGCTACAGCTCTGGCATCGTTTTGTGCGCGTTCTAACAAGCCAAGCTTTCTAGCAACATTTCCAGAATGTACATCGAGTGGGCATGATAGTAGGGAAGGAGATAAACTTGACCATATTCCAAAATCAACTTTTGTATAATTTGGACGTATCATCCACCTTAAAAACATATTAATTCGTTTTGCCGCTGAGTTTTTCATGGGATCACTAACGTGTTTTTGGGTACGTTGCAAATGTTTAATTTCAAAAAAATGTAACTTCAAATGGTGAATTGCAAGCTGAAGACTATTTTTTTGTGAGTATTTATTAAATATCCCTTCAAGTCCATTGTGGTTTATGTAAATATGTTTTAAACTCTTGATAAACTGTTTGCAGTCAAGTCCGTTAAATGTTCTGTGAACAAACGAATTAATTCTTTCCAAATCTTTGGGTTTATGATACATTACAAATTCATAAGGGGAATTATCCATTAGTTCCATTAAATATGTAGAATTTTTAATAATACTTTTTCGATTACCCCAAGAAATAGTAGCGGTTAGAAATCCAGCTATTTCAATATCTTCTTTTAGTGAATAGAAGTGGGGGATTTTAATAGGATCTGAGTCAATAAATTCTGGTGTATTATATTGTTCAACTTTAGAATCTAAAAACTCTTTGAGTTCAAAAAAATTGGATTTAAACAAATTATAATAATTTCACAAGTCCATCACTCATAATAATTTTACGATCAGCCATATTAGCCAATTCGTCATTATGAGTTACTATAACAATAGTTTGTCCAAATTGGTCTCTCAGTTCAAAAAAAAGTTTGTGTAATTGTTCAGCAGATTCTTTATCTAAATTTCCAGAAGGCTCATCAGCAAGTACTAAAGATGGATTATTAATTAATGCACGTGCCACCGCAACTCGTTGTTGTTCACCGCCGGAAAGTTCATTAGGTTTATGATTAATTCTGTCTTTTAACCCTAGAAACTCAAGTAATTCTAATCCTTTGATTTCTGCATTTTTTTTAGAAGTGCCTTTAATGTAAGCAGGAATACACACGTTTTCAAGTGCTGTAAATTCTGGTAGTAATTGATGAAATTGAAAAATAAAACCTATCTGCTCATTTCTAAACTTTGCTAATAAATTATCCGATAAAGAAGGTATATTTACATTGTTAATTACCAGTTTAGTCATCTTGTGTTTACTAGGATTATCAAGAGTTCCTAATATTTGTAGTAAAGTTGTTTTGCCAGCACCGGAAGCACCAACAATAGAAACTATTTCTCCTTGTTTAATATTTAAGTTAACTCCTTTGAGGACATGTAGTTGTCCGTAATATTTATGTAATTCTTTAGCAATAATCATATTGTGAAATTAATATTTATAGTTTTTATGTGCAATAATTAACTCCAATATTAATTTATAGTTTATTAAATTTACATGTAATTTATTTCATATGAAACTTGGTGTATTTGCGGGTGGTTGCTTCTGGTGTACAGAAGCGGTATTTAAACGTCTAAAAGGTGTAAGTAATGTAAAGTCTGGATACACAGGAGGATTTATTAAAAATCCTCCATATCGTGAGGTTTGTCAGGGTAGAACAGGTCATACTGAAGGAATATCTTTTAATTTCGATGAAAATTTGATCTCTTATGTTGAACTATTAGAAGTATTTTTTGCTACTCATGACCCAACAACTTTAAATCGACAGGGAAATGATGTAGGATCACAATATCGTTCAGCTATTTTTTATACGGAAAATGACCAATATAAAATTGCAAAAAAATATATAATGGCATTAGAAAATTCAAAAATATTTAAAAACACAATTGTTACTGAACTAAACCCTTTGGAAGTATTTTATAATGCGGAAAGTGACCACGATAACTATTATGAACTAAATAGGGATCAGCCCTATTGCACATATTTAATTGATCCAAAAATTGAGAAACTGACCAAGTCTTTTAAAAAATTATTGAAATAATATTAAATTCCTGTAATACAAATATCACTATTTAAAATATTTTCCGAGTCCAAAACGTTTTAACATTTTTTTTTCAAAATGCCAGAAGAATTTAAACTGTCCAAATAACCACCCAAAAATCACAAGTAAAAGCTGGTAAAAAACCAGACTAATCAAAATGAAAAGAGTCCAATAAAAAAGGGGATATAGGTTATCTTTTGTAATACCAATCCAATTTATAAAAGGACGTCCAACAAAAACAGACGAGGACCCTGTAATAGCAAATACTATAAAAATTCGAATAAGTTCCCACCGTTGATTAACAATCCATTTTTTTTCTAATTTATTGATCGCGTATATTACTAATTTTAAAAAAAAATAGTATGTAATGACATAATATACAATAAAAAGTAGAAAAGGTAAATAATATGAATCAGTTATATCAAACCAATTTACAGGAAATAAATAAACCAACTTAAAACTACTGTAACCTAGAAATAAAACTCCAATAAACGGAAATAATAACTGCCAGTTTTTGGTAATTTGCCAGCTTTTTTTAAATTTTTTCATATAACTTTAATTATACTTTAACTAATTGTTTACGTTTAGTAATGTCAAGTTATTTTTTGTAGTTTTAGTAATGTATAATAAAATAAAACAACAATAATCAATCAATATTTACTTAAGTAATGATATAATTTGTGTTGCTAATTCAGAACCGATACGGTCTTGAGCTTGGTTGGTAGCTGCTCCAATATGGGGAGTTAATGATATTTTAGAATTCATTAAAATCTGAACTGCAGGAGTTGGTTCATTTTCAAACGTATCTAAACCGGCAAACGATAACTTGTTAGAGTCAAGAGCAGAAACTAAAGCTACTTCGTTAACGACCCCTCCACGAGCTGCATTTATTAATGCGGCTCCATCTTTCATGAGTTTAAATTCAGCTTCACCAATTACAAATTCTTTTTGTGCTGGCACGTGTAAGGAAATGAAATCAGATTCTTGTAATACCTTTTCTTTGGATACAGTTTTGATTTGAAAATCAATTGTTTGATTATCAAAAAACTCTATAGAAATTGTTGTTTTTTCCATAAAAGGATCAAAAGCAAGAACCTTCATTCCAAGTCCTAAGGCAATTTTCGCAGTGGCTTGGCCAATACGTCCAAATCCAATAATCCCTAAAGTTTTTCCGCGAAGTTCAGTTCCTTTAGCATAGGCTTTTTTTAGTTGTTTAAATTTCTTTTCTCCTTCTAAAGGCATGTTTCTGTTAGAGTCATACAAAAAACGTACTCCAGAGAACAAGTGTGCGAATACTAATTCAGCTACTGATTCTGATGATGCAGCTGG
The DNA here is from genome assembly GCA_029253805.1 of Flavobacteriaceae bacterium. Classification (GTDB taxonomy): domain Bacteria; phylum Bacteroidota; class Bacteroidia; order Flavobacteriales; family Flavobacteriaceae; genus Hel1-33-131. Next base: position 5,906 of record JAQWYU010000293.1, read on the forward strand.
TGTATTAATCACATTAATTCCTTTTTCACGAGCATAGCTAACATCAATGTTATCCATACCAACACCACCTCTTCCAATAACCTTTAGCCCAGGACAGGCATCTATAAGGTTTTGCCTTACGGTTGTAGCGCTTCTTACAAGAAGTACAACAATGTTCTCAGAATTAATAAAGTTTTCTAATTGCTCTTGTGCTACTGTTGTGGTTAATACCTCAAAGCCAGCATCTGTTAAATCATTTATTCCACTTTGTGAAATACCATCATTGGCTAATATTTTCATTTTTTATGCTTTACGTTCTAATTCACTCATTACATCTACTAAGGTTTCAACACTACCTAAAGGAAGAGCATTATACATTGAAGCTCTGTAACCTCCAACACTTCTGTGACCGTTTAAACCATTAATCCCAGCGTCTTTGCACATATCTTCAAAATCAGTTTTTAATTTGACATCGGTTAATGTGAAAGTTGCATTCATCGAAGACCTGTCTGCATTGGCAGCAAATCCTTCAAAAAGGGGGTTTAAATCAATTTCTGAATACATTAAACGAGATTTTTTAAAGTTTTCCTTTTCAATAGCTTCAATACCTCCAAGTCCTTTTAACCACTCTAAAGTTAACATTGACGTATAGACAGCAAATACAGGAGGAGTATTGAACATACTATCTTTACTTATTTGGACTTTATAATCCATCATACTAGGAATTTGTCTTGTTACTTTCCCAAGAACATCTTCTTTTACAATAACAAGGGTAGTTCCAGCTGGGCCCATATTTTTTTGGGCTCCCGCATAGATCAGATCAAATTTAGAGAAATCAAGTGAACGAGAAAATATATCACTACTCATGTCACAAACAAGAGGAACCTTCAATTTTGGAAACTCTTTCATTTGAGTACCAAAAATAGTATTATTTGAAGTACAGTGGAAGTAATCTAAATTTGGAGGTATTTCATATTTCTTTGGGATATAATTAAAGTTAGAATCTTTTGATGAAGCTACTTCAATAACTTCCCGAAATATTCTAGCCTCTTTAATGGCTTTATCACTCCAAGTTCCAGTATTTAAGTACCCAGCACGATTTTCAAGTAAGTTTAAAGCAACTGCTAAAAATTGAGTATTTGCACCACCTTGAAGAAATAAAGCTTTATACCCTTTCCCTTTTAGTCCTAATAATTCTAAAGCTAGTGATCTTGCATTTTCCATTACATCAACAAAAGCTTTGCTTCTATGTGAGATTTCAATAAGTGACAAACCGTCATCAAAATCTAATAATGCTTTGGCTGATTTCTCTAAAACTTCTTCAGGTAAAACACTAGGACCTGCACTAAAATTATGTTTTTTCATTGAAAAAATATTGTAAATAGTATATGTTAGTTAATGTTAAATAAATAATTTATAAAGATGCTAATTAATATGAGATAATCATACACTAAAATGCTAATTTTATGTTATATTTTTAACAAGAAATCAACAGTATCAACTCCATCTGCGTAATCATCAAGATTAGGAGTTTGTGTGCTACCAAAAATTAGATGATTTTCTGATAAATCATTAGACACTATGCACTGAATTTTATCTGAATCAATTTCTAGTTTTTTAGATAAATCTTCAAAAGAGTGATAATGTTCATAAAATAAGGAAGCAATAGGGGAGGCGTAGCTAGAATCCTCTTTTAACATTAAAAATCCATTTTCAAGTAATTTAAATTCACTCATCAAGAAAACAGCTTTATTATAATCATAATTATTAGCATACTTAGCACCTTCAACTATAGGGTGCCAATGATAAATAGCTTCAAAAAAAGCATCGAAATTATAGTTTTTTGGAACAAATAATTTTGAAACACTTCTACAACCCAAGCCATAATATTGAAAAATATCATTTGACAATTGTAACAAATGATCATTCGATTCTTCCCCTGTCAATATGGCTACAGAGTTTCTGTTCTTACGAATAATAGATGGCTTGTCTTTAAAGTAGTACTCAAAATAACGGGCAGTATTGTCACTTCCCGTAGCTATAACTGCATCAAATTTTTCTAGATTTCCTTCCAAAAAAGTTACTCTATTTTTAAGTTCTGGTACTAATTTATTTATGTAATGTAGTAAAAATGGTAAGAGGTGTTTATCGTTAGAAGATTGTTTAATAATGATATTATGATTACATATTAACGCACACAAGAAATCATGAAAGCCTACCAAAGGAATATTCCCTGCCATAATAATAGCTACTTTTTTTTGAGTTATATTTTCAAAATTATAATTAGTTATCCATTTATTTAAAGAATCAGTGTTTAGAAGTGAGGACCAGTTTTCTATTGCAAGTAGAAGGTTGTTTTTAGAAAACCAGCCATTGTGTTCCTCAGAAATTTTTAACTGGTGTTGAAAACCATCAAAAAATAAGTCATTATTCATAACTGAATCATCTTTAGATATTGATTTTCTTGAAAACTGGCGTAAAAATCGTCCTAATTCATTTAAAGCTGTGATTGTATTTGATTTGCTAGTCATTATTTGTTTAAACGCTTTTTTGGAGTTATTTTTGTTTGTAAATTTAAGTAATATATACCCAATTATAGCTATGGCGATTATTATAACTGATGAATGTATAAATTGTGGCGCTTGTGAGCCAGAATGTCCTAACACTGCCATATATGAGGGTGCAGATGATTGGCGTTATAAAGACGGAACCAGTCTTAAAGGTAGTCTTGTATTAACAGATGGTAAAAAAGTTGATGCTAACGAAGCTCAAATACCTATTAGCGATGAACTTTATTACATTGTGCCTGATAAATGTACTGAATGTGTAGGATTCCATGAAGAGCCTCAATGCGCTGCAGTTTGTCCTGTTGATTGTTGTGTTCCTGACAGTGATCACGTTGAAACTGAAGATGCGCTACTAGCAAAACAACGCTTTATGCATCCTGAATAGTCTATGTTATAAAAAGTTAAATAAACCATTCAATTGTATGTGTTTTATTTGATGTGGTTACTTCAAATTGATGGCGGAAAATAAATTTCTCAATTTATGTTTACAGCTTTAAAAGTAATTTATCTACTAATGTGTTGTAATAAATTAAATAATTACATTTGCAATCAAATTTTAAAGAAATGAAAGCAGGTATTGTTGGATTACCAAATGTAGGAAAATCTACTCTTTTTAATTGTTTATCTAATGCCAAAGCCCAGAGTGCAAACTTTCCATTTTGTACAATTGAACCAAATATCGGAGTGGTAAACGTTCCTGACACTCGATTATCAAAATTAGAGGTCCTAGTTAATCCTGAACGCGTTGTGCCAGCAACTGTTGAAATTGTAGACATAGCAGGCCTAGTAAAAGGAGCTAGTAAAGGAGAGGGATTGGGTAATCAATTTTTAGGTAATATTAGGGAAACAGATGCAATTCTTCATGTTTTACGCTGTTTTGATAATGACAATATTATACATGTGGATGGTAGTGTGGATCCAATTAGAGACAAAGAAACCATAGACATGGAGCTTCAATTAAAAGATTTAGAAACTACAGAAAAAAAACTTGAAAAAGTAAAGCGTGCCTCAAGAACTGGAAATAAAGAGGCGCAAAAAGAAGAAGTTGTACTAACAAAAATCAAAAGTAGTTTAGAAGCTGGTGTTTCTGTTCGAGCCCTTGAGTTTTCAGAGGATGATTATGCAGAATTTGTAAAACCACTTCAATTTATTACCGACAAGCCTGTGATGTATGTTTGCAATGTCGATGAAGCATCAGCAGTTTCTGGTAATGTCTATGTAGATCTGGTGAAAGCAAGTGTAGCTAACGAAAATGCGGAAGTCTTGGTACTAGCAGTTGGTACCGAAGCTGATATTAATGAACTTGATGATTACGAAGAACGCAAAATGTTTCTCCAAGATATTGGACTGGACGAACCAGGCTCTGCTAAACTGATTCGTTCGGCATATAAATTATTAACGCTTCAAACGTATTTTACTGCGGGAGTTAAAGAAGTCCGTGCTTGGACCATCAACATTGGTGACACCGCACCGCAAGCTGCGGGGGTGATTCATACCGATTTTGAAAAGGGATTTATCCGTGCAGAAGTAATAGCCTATGAAGACTTTGAAAGTTATGGGTCAGATGCAAAAGTTAAAGAAGCTGGAAAAATGCGCGTGGAAGGTAAAAACTATACAGTAAAAGATGGTGATGTCATGCATTTCCTTTTTAATGTATAACAAAATAAAACTCTAATAAATTGAAAGCCAATGTTCTCAACAACAC
>JAQWYU010000294.1 GCA_029253805.1 Flavobacteriaceae bacterium
AGAAATGCAAGTGAAAAATCCTTAAGAATAGTCGCTAGGAAGACTTACGGCAAAGCGAAATTTAATTATCCTTTTTTTAAATATAGATCAAATAAAAAATATAAACACTTAATACTAAGAAACTCTGGAAATGATGCTTACAAAACACGATTTAAAGATGTTCTTGCCACTCAATTATCTAAAAATCTTGATATTGATATTCAAGAATTTCAACCAATAAACTTATTTATTAATGGAGTGTTCTGGGGTGTGTATAACTTAAGAGAAAGAATTGGACAACATTATTTAAAGTATAATTATGAAGCTGATATTGAAACTCTAAATCTCCTTCAAGGAAGGTTTACCGAAGATCACGGATCTAACAGGTCCTACAAAGAGCTGAGAGAATTTCTGTTTAAAAGTAATCTTACTAACGAGGACAACATTGACTCCCTAAATAAGAAAATTGATGTAAAAAACTTTCTGGATTATAATATTGCTCAAATTTACTTGTGTAACATAGATTACAGAGGTAATATTCGTTTTTGGCAGCCTGATGACGATAGTGTCTTTAGATGGGTAATGTATGATACAGACCTCGGTTTTGGTGGTTCCCGTGGTGCAAGCTACAATTTTTTAAGAGATAGACTTAGCTCTGTTAAGACAGTTTGGCACAACCCTCAGTGGTCGACTCTTTTACTAAGAAAAGTATTAAATAATAAAAATTTAAAACACCAATTTATAAATCAAATATGCTACTCGCTAGCTACGGTCTTTGAGCCAGACAATGTCAACAGAATGATTGACTCAATCAAAACAGCATACAAGCCTGAGCTAATGCGTCATTTCAAACTAATAAAAGGAGACTCCTTAAAGTGGGAAAGGAATGTAGAAAAACTAGAAACTTTTTCTAAGACTAGGCCAAATTATCTATTAAAACACACTCAAAATCAGTTCAATTTAGGAGATAATTTTTATCTTGATATTGAAATAGATTCTTCAAAAAACGGAGTTGTCAGAATTAATCAAAATAAGATTAGTTCTGGTAAATTTGTAGGTAATTTTTTCAAAAACATCCCGATTCCTATTGAAATAACTCCACACCTCTTATATAAAATACTCATTTCAACACCTGAAAACAGCAATGTCTTTAGAACATCGAATAGTGATGAGAACATAAATGATAAATTATGGATAGGGTCTTTCAAAGATACTCTTCAAAATCGTTCTTTAGATACTCTTAAACTCAAGATAAAATTTGATTACATTGGGGATAGTAAATGGAAAAATAAAGTTAAAATAAATGAGATTGGTGGGCTTGGTAATAATACTGGTGATAAATGGGTTGAACTAATCTCAGTGGAGAAAACACAAATTAATCTTGATAATTGGAAGCTGGTGTCATTGTTGGATACAGCGCTTTTATCTAAAACTAACATTAAGGACATTCATGTAACTAAGCTACCTGACTCTTTGCTAACTAAAGCTCAAAAAGAGTCTCTGTATTTACTGGACAGTGACGACAAATTAGTTGATAGTCTATCTTGGAGCAATGAATCCTCTAAAAATAAATTTTTTCTAGAAAGGCCCCTCCCCAACAACAAATCTCTTGTTATTCTTGAGGGCTTGGGGACTCCAAATTCCTTTAACCCACTTCATATAAAAGCAATTAATATTGCACATATGAAAGACCTCCGTTCCAGGTTCTCTATGTGCTTTTTGGCACTATTGTTAGTTCTAGTCGCTCCTATTAAAACCTACTAGTATTTATTCTTGTATGTAAGTAAAGGTTCTTGTTCAGCCTTCACTAGAGAAGTATCGAGTAAATATGACTGTTCAACGATTTTACCAATTTACATCTCATTGATTAATAAAAAGGAAATTAATTTAAGTTCCTGCTTGTTTTACCAACTGCGACTATTTAAATAATGTACGTTTCTATTCCCCTTAATCTTAATATTTGTCAAGAAAATAAATGGATTAGACTGATTATAGTTATATTTGAACTATCAACGAATAAATACCATTTCTGAACTATTAGGAAAATTAAGTGTCAAAATTCAAGCCTCTGAAGATTACACTTAGATTAATTAACTAGTTAAAAGTTATTATGAAAGAAAAAGACAACAACCCATTAGGGCTTGAAAATAAATTATATAACGTTGAAGAATTTGGTTCTGAATTAAGAAAAAAATTTGGAGGAGATAATTACATTTCAAATATTATGCTAGCGGAAATGTTTCTTGCTAAGTATCCTGTTTATTCTTGTAGAATTAAAAAACCAAAAACTCACGTCTCTTCAAAAAACTGCGGTTGTTGTTAAATT
>JAQWYU010000295.1 GCA_029253805.1 Flavobacteriaceae bacterium
GATTTAAATTTTATAGCACAAGAGTTTATGCCAAAAGAATTGGAGAATAAAACAATCTATAAACCTGGAAATAATTCACGCGAACAATCTCAACAGTCTTTTTTGAAGCAGCGCTGGAAAGACAAGTACGGATACTAAGGCAGTGTTTTAAGCGTTTCAATAATTGTTTTATTTTGTTGGTAATATTCGCGAAACCAAGAATTCCCTCTTTTGTAAATTATACCCGACTGAGCTTCAATTATATAGACATTTTCAAACATAGTAGCCCGTACTGAATACATGACTTTTTTGGTGGTATTGTCTATGAAATCATATCCGGAAATAGTTGGTTTAATTATAAGCCCTAAAATAGTTTTTTTATTTTCAGTGTCAGAATTTGGGACTGCAGTAGTAAGCTTTGGCTGAGTTTCAATTTGCAGCTTTGGAGCATAAGGCTTTGGTGGTTTACGCTCCTTAGTTCCCTTATCAATAACAGGGGGTAACGGAGGTTTAGGAGAGTTAAGACTTCCACTATAATCATAGTTTAAACTAGCAACAGAAATAAATGCATTCCTTAATGCCTCTTGGTAAGCTTTCTTAAAATCCTTTAGTTTGGATTGACCTATATCTGAAGTGAAGATGATGTTCTCGCGGCAATCTGTAAGTATCAGTTGCAGTTTTGTTTTGAAAACCCCCTTTATTTTAATAATATCAGAATTTAATAATAAACACTTATTCTGGGCTAAATCTGAAGGGTAATTTTGTAATGAATTTAATACAGTAAAGTTGTTTTTTTCAAAAAGGAAAATAGTTAAGGAATTAAGCTGATATTGATCCTTTGATTTTAGAAAACTATAATTTTCCGGAACTGATACATACTTAAAAGTATTAATTGATTCTTGAGAAAAAGAAAATAAACTAATCAAGAAAAAAAGGCAAATAAAAGTTTGATTTGTAAGCTTCATGTGAGTAATGTTTTGAATTATATATAATTTTTTAGTTCAATTAAGTGGTCTATTCCAATAATATTGGATGACAGGACCTCATTGTGATAATTAAAGCAAATTGCATCCATTCCTATATTCAAAGCCCCTTTTATGTCGGCCTCCAGGTTGTCACCAATCATTAAACTATCTTCTATTGTTGCATTTGCTGCTTTAAGAGCAAAATGAAAAATTTTTGGATTAGGTTTCTTAACCCCAACCATCTCTGAGTTGGTAACTGTCAAAAAATATTGATCAATATTCGACTGATTTAGTTTAGCTTGCTGAGCTTCTTTAAAACCATTTGTTATAATATGTAAATTATACTTCGAACTTAAAAACTCTAAAATTTCTATTGTACCAGGGAATAGATGATTAAAATTAGAAAGGTGTGTGACATAATCATCAGAAAGTTTATGTACAAGACTTGCAGATAAATTAATATGTAAAGCTTTAAAGGTATCGTTAAGTCGTGCAAATTTTAGATTGCTTTTTTCAACTTTATTTTCCCTGTAAAGTTTCCAATAATTAAAATTTATTGGCACATAAACTTCTAAAAAAGAATCTAAGTTAATTTCAATAGAGTTTATTTTAAATATTTTCTCAAAAGTTAAAGCCGAGTTTTTATCAAAATCCCAAAGAGTGTGGTCTAAATCGAAAAAAATATGTTTTTTATTTTGAAATTTCATTGTTAGTCTCTAAAATAATATTAAATAAAGATTTAAAATCTGCCCATCTTGGAATTGAACTTAGAGCATAATTATGGAATACAAAAGTAAACAAGCCGTTAACTTTTTTAACTTCTGAAACTGCGTTTAACAAAGTCTCTTTTTTATCTAAAAAAGAGGAGTGTTTAAGCAACGAGAAATCCATTAATTGATAAGGGTAAATCTTCAAAGGCGTTTGAATTTCATAATCTAAATCATAAAATAAAAAAGGGGTACAGGTACCTGCTCTAAACCCTATGGTATCGGCATAGCCCATCGTGTAATCAGAATATATTTCTAAATCTATATAATTTCTATAAGTAGACGGTAGGTTAATTTTCGAAAAAGAAGAGCGCACTATTGTAGTGTCTGTATTAATAATACCATCCATTAATCGTTTTTCGGATTTTAAAACTGCTAAGGACTCTAAAGCCATGTAAGAGGCTTTGATTCCAACATTACAATAATCTGCAATCGACTTAATTAACGAAATAAATTGTTTTTTATTAGTACTATTATTTTTGTCATAAGTATTGAAATCACCGATGAGAAAAAATACATTAAACTTGATACTACTAACTCTTTGTCGGTTTATAATCCAATTAAAATTGTCATAGGGATCTTTTTTAAATCCAAAAAGAACCGAAAAACGATCATAAATAAACTTAAATCGAAATGAAAATAAATCCGACAAGGTCTCTCCTAACACCCTTAACAATCCTTTATTTTTAAAATAATAAGCAACTGGAACATCAATCACAGGGTTTAAAGAAAATTTACGAGTATTAAATTCGTATTTCGGAAAATGACTTTTTAGTACATCTTGAAATTTATAAGCCCAAATATCAATCACTGGTTGGTGTAAGAACTGATGTTTAAAGCCTAGGCTTTCTTCCTTTGTAAAACGACCATATGAATCTTTAACATGGGGTAAGTACTCTTCATAACGGCTTAATAGATAAAATGAGGCTGAAAATATATCGAAGGGGATCATACTCTTTTCTCCACTACTAAAAAAACATTTAGTATCACCCCAAGACTGGACATTCAAATTTAAATCTGATAAACCTTGTTCAAATAAAAGCCCGTTACTTTTAACGAAAAACTCACTTCCAAGAGGTTGAGAACCATAAGATAATTTTAGATTCTCGTGGGCAATAAACTCTTCAATTTTAGTTGTAAAAGAAACAGGTATGTTTAAAATATGCGTACAGATTTGTTTAAAAACAAATCTAAGTCTAGGGGTGATTTTAGAAGTGTAAATCAATAACATTTGATACAATTTGTATAGTAACTAAAATAAGTTATTTATGTGACAATTAAACAGTAAATAAACTTTTAAGCTAATTTTAAATTCTAAAGTAAAGTTATACCATCAATAATTATTTAATTAGTTTTAAATAGATGAATATTTAATTTATAAACATATTATTGTGTGAAGAATATGTATTGGTGTTGGTCTAGTTAATTAGTTTCTTTATTGTGTCAAAATCTAGCCCTCCGTAACTTCCAGAACTCATCAATACAACTGATTTGTTATCATAATCTAAGGAAATTATAAATTTCTTGAAATCGTCTGCATTTGTATATATGATTAAATCATTTCGTTTAAAAGCTGACTCAATTTGTTCTTTGCTGACCGATTTTAATTTCTTTATTTCAACTGAGTGCGGAGAGTAAAAAACAACTGCTTGATCAGCAGCATCTAAAGTTCCCTTATATTGACTTAGGAATTCAGAATCCAAACTACTGTAGGTGTGTAACTCTAAACAAGCAACAAGCTTTCGTGAAGGGTATTGTGCTTTAATGGCATCAGTTGTTGCTTTGACCTTGCTAGGAGAGTGTGCGAAGTCTTTGTATACAACACATTTTGAGTTTGATACTAATTTTTCTAAACGTTTACTTGCCCCAGAAAAGCTAGAAATTGCTTCATAAAAATCAGCTTCATCTACACCCATTTGCTGACAAATCCATTTTGAACCAGCAATATTATTTAAATTGTGGGCACCAAATACTTCTAAAGGGAGAGGTCCTTCTTCAGTATCAATATATGTAACTCCTGATTCAATTGAATGCTCTGGGGTGCAGTATGGAAATTTACGAACTTGATTTTCACTTTGTTCAACAATATTTTTAACATGCTGATCTTCTGAATTAAAAGTAATACTTCCTCCATGAGTGATACTATCAACAAAAATCTGAAACTGTTCCAGGTAATTTTCAAATGTTGGAAATACATTAATATGATCCCAGGCAATACCGCTTAAAAGTGCAATATTAGGCTGATATAGGTGAAATTTTGGGCGCCTGTCTATGGGTGAACTTAAATACTCGTCGCCTTCTAACACAATGAAATCTGCTTCATCTGTGAGCTTGACCATGACATCAAATCCATCTAACTGTGCTCCAACCATATAATCCACTTCAATATTATGGTAATTTAGCACATGTAATATCATTGCAGTAATAGTTGTTTTTCCATGGCTTCCTCCAATAACAACTCGTGTTTTGTGTTTAGATTGCTCATATAAAAACTCAGGATATGAATATATTTTCAATCCAAGATCCTGGGCTTTCAATAGCTCTGGATTATCTCTTTTAGCATGCATTCCAAGAACAACTGCGTCAATTTCATTAGTGATTTTATCTGGATGCCAACCAAGATCAAGTGGCAAAAGGCCACAATTATTTAATCTTGACTTTGAGGGCTCAAAGATAACGTCATCACTCCCAGTCACTTTCATTCCCTTACTGTGGAGTGCCAAAGCTAAGTTATGCATAGCTGCACCACCAATGGCTATAAAATGTACATTCATGTCTAAAATTTATAGATAGTAAAGATACAAAATGAGCTTATACCCTTAGCAATAAACTAAAGCTTGATGAAAAATTATATTATTAAATAATTAGAGTGAATCTATTTATTTCCTAAGATTCTGACGGGTTAAAAATATAATTCAAAATTAATATTTTTTATATTATGGGTTTAACATGTTCCACAAACTATCTTTAAGTTGAACCAGTCCTGATTGGTCAACAGAAGAAATAAATATAAAATCAACAGGAAGCTCTCCATCCAATAAAGTCGTCATCTCTGCTTTTAATTCATCATCAAGCATATCACTTTTAGAAATAGCTATCAAACGTTCTTTATCTAACATTTCTGGATTATATCGTCTTAACTCATCCAGTAAGATATCATATTGTTTTTTAATATCATCAGTATCAGCTGGAATTAAGAATAGAAGTATTGAATTTCGTTCAATGTGGCGTAAAAAATAATGTCCTAACCCTTTACCTTCAGCAGCTCCTTCGATAATACCAGGAATATCTGCCATTACAAATGATTGATAATCTCTATACTCAACAATCCCTAGGTTTGGTTTTAATGTTGTAAATTCATAGTCGGCAATTTTGGGTTTTGCAGCGGTAACAACTGAAAGAAGAGTTGATTTACCAGCATTTGGAAAACCAACTAAACCCACATCGGCTAAAATTTTAAGTTCAATTGTTACGTATTTCTCTTCCATTGGTAATCCTGGCTGAGCATAACGAGGTGTCTGGTTTGTTGATGATCTGAAATGCCAATTCCCTAAACCTCCTTTACCCCCTTTGCAAAGAATAACCTCTTCATTGTTTTTGGTGATTTCAAAAAGAATTTCATTTGTATCAGTGTTTCTTACAACAGATCCTAAGGGTACATCAATATATACATCCAAACCGTCAGCGCCAGTACTTCGACTTTTACTTCCGTGTTCACCATGGCCTGCTCTAAAATGACGCTTAAACTTTAAGTGATGAAGAGTCCATTGATGATCACAACCTCTTACAATTATGTGACCACCACGTCCACCGTCACCACCGTCAGGGCCGCCTTTGGTAATAAATTTTTCACGATGAAGGTGTACCGATCCTTTTCCCCCATTTCCAGAACAGGCAAACATTTTTATATAATCAACAAAATTTCCTTCTGTCATTTAAAAGTATTTAACTTACAGATTATTAATAACAGCTTTTAACCTTTCTGTTATATCTTCTACAGATCCCACACCATTCACACCATAATACTTACTCATATCAAAATAATAGTTCTTTAGTATAGCTGTTTGTCTGTAATATATTTTAATTCTATTTCTGACAACTCCCTCATTAGCATCGTCTGGTCTTCCACTTGTTTCTCCTCGCTTAAGCAGTCGCTTTACTAAAACTTCATCATCAACTTCCAGAGCAATCATGGCACTTACCTCTGTTTTATGCGACTTAAGCAAATTGTCTAAAGCATCCGCTTGTAAAGTATTTCTTGGAAATCCATCAAATATAAATCCGTTAGAGTCTAGATTTTTTGCCACCTCAGCATTTAGCATATCTATAGTTACTTGGTCTGGAACTAACTCACCTTTGTCCATAAAGGACTTAGCTAAAATTCCTAAATCAGTCTCATTTTTAATGTTATATCGAAATACATCACCAGTCGAAATATGAATTAAATTATAAGTGTCTTTTAGAAAAGTAGCTTGGGTTCCTTTGCCGGCACCAGGTGGGCCAAATAATACTAGATTTTTCATTTATATTTTAACTTTTATCAATTACATATTAATATTTCGAATATTTATAAACAAATTTAAGGAGTAAAGATAATCAATTACAAAGGTTCTGATTCGTTTTGGTAGTGGATTTTAGTGGTCGATTTCAATTTTAAGTGTATTTTTGTAATACATTATATAAAATCATACAATGAAGTGTTTTTCATCAAACTTCAAACTTGGTATTTTAGGTGGTGGTCAACTCGGGAAAATGTTACTCTATACCACTCGAAAATTCGATATTCACACCTGTGTTTTAGACCCTAGTGCTGAAGCACCTAGTAAGCTGGCTTGTAATGAGTTTGTTCAAGGAGACTTAATGGACTACAATACTGTATACAATTTTGGAAAAAAAGTAGATACACTTACTTTTGAAATAGAAAATGTAAACATCGAAGCACTTAAAGCGCTTGAAAAAAAAGGTGTTAAGGTTTATCCATCTTCAGAAACACTTGAAAAGATTCAAAATAAAGCAACACAAAAACTGCTTTACATTGATCATAATTTACCAACGGCTGCTTTTCAGCGATTTGCTCATACTGAGGAAATTAATTTAGCTATTGATCACAGTAGTATTGCCTTTCCTTTTGTGTGGAAAAGTGCTGAATTCGGATATGACGGAAATGGAGTTAAAGTCGTTCGCTCAAAACAAGACCTTCAAGATTTACCCAATGTGGAATGTATAACCGAGGATTTTATACCTTTCAAAACTGAACTTTCCGTAATTGTTTCTAGAAATATACAAGGAGAAATAAAAGCATATCCCGTAGTAGAAATGGAATTTCACCCCGAGGCTAATCAAGTTGAATATGTACTATGTCCTGCAAGAATTTCTGAAAAGATAGCAAAAAAGGCAAAACTAGTAGCACTTAAAGCTTCTGCAGCATTTAACCATGTTGGAATCTTAGCTGTAGAACTGTTTTTAACTCATGACGATGAAATACTAATAAACGAAGTAGCTCCAAGGCCTCACAACTCAGGACACCAGACAATAGAAACTAGTTATACTTCTCAATTTGAACAGCACCTGAGAGCTATCCTAGGAATGCCCTTAGGTAGTACCAAGAATAAGTTAAGCGGTGTTATGGTTAATTTGGTGGGAGCTGAGAATCATAAAGGAGAAGTCGTTTATGAAAATATCGAGAAAATAATGGAAATGGGCGGAGTAACCCCTCATATTTATGGCAAAACAGAAACACGTCCATTCAGAAAAATGGGTCATGTTACTGTTGTCCATTCTAACATTGAAAGCGCAAGAGCAATAGCAGAAGAAGTTAAAAAGTCAATTAAAGTAATAAGTAAATAATATGATACAAGTAGGGATTATTATGGGAAGCGACAGTGATATGCCTGTCATGAAAGAAGCAATTACAATCTTAAAAGGTTTTGATATTCAAATAGAAGTTGATATTGTTTCTGCTCATCGAACACCTGAAAAATTACTTGAATATGGAACAAAAGCACATGGGCGTGGACTAAAAGTAATTATAGCTGGTGCTGGAGGAGCAGCTCATTTACCCGGAATGATTGCCGCATTAAGTCCATTACCTGTGATTGGAGTTCCTATAAAATCTAGTAATTCAATTGATGGATGGGACTCAATCCTTTCAATATTACAAATGCCAGGTGGAGTTCCTGTTGCAACGGTAGCATTAAACGGAGCTAAAAATGCTGGAATACTGGCTGCACAAATTATTGGAGCCTCTGACAAATGTGTGCTTGATAAAGTTCTAGTTTACAAAAAAGGTTTGAAAACAAAAGTACTAGAAGCTTCAAAGAAAATAAATAGATAAACGCTCCATCCCAAATAATTTATATGAGTTTATTAAATAAGCGTTTTGAAACGCCATACAATACGGCGCCATTTTCAAACATCAAAACTGAAGACTTTTTACCTGCATTCGTAAAAGCTATTGAGATTGCTAATATTGAAATTACCAAAATAACAGACTCAAAAGAAACTCCCACTTTCAAAAATACTATTGAAGCCTTAGACTATGCTGGTGAATCATTAGATCGAATTTCCAGTATCTTCTTCAATTTAAATGCCGCTGAAACAAACCAAAGCATACAAAAAATCGCTCAAGAAGTTTCACCACTGTTATCAAATTTCTCTAATGATGTAGCTTTAAACAGTCTACTTTTTGAACGTATTAAATCAGTCTATAGCTCTAAGGAAGCGTTAAATTTATCCATAGAGCAAAAAACACTCTTAGAAAAAAAATATAAAGAATTTTCTAGAAATGGAGCCAACCTCAACGATGAGGATAAGGAAATACTTAGAGAGATTGACAAAGAGCTAAGTAAATTAAAACTAATTTTTGGGGAAAATATTTTAGCAGAAACCAATCGATATGAGCTTTTAATTACAAATAGATCGGACCTTGACGGACTGCCAGAAGGAGTCATTGAAGCTGCCAAACAAACCGCTGTAGAAAAAAATAAAATAGGTTGGCTTATCACTTTAGACTATCCAAGCTATATTCCTTTTATGACCTATGCTAAAAATAGAGCCTTACGAAAAGATCTTGCATTAGCTTTTGGAAGAAAAGGCTTTCAAAATGATAAATTAGATAATCAAGAAATTGTTCTGAAAATAACTAATTTGCGCTTTAAAAGAGCAAAACTTTTAGGCTATCAAACGCATGCTCATTTTGTGTTAGAAGAACGTATGGCCAAAACACCTAAAAACGTTTGTAACTTTTTGGAAGATTTTCTAGAAAAAGCGTTGCCTATTGCTAAAAAGGAATTTCAAGAGTTGCAAAACTTTGCAATAAGAACAGATGGAATAAATCATTTGGAAAAATGGGACAGTGCTTATTACTCAGAGAAATTAAAACAAGAGTATTTTAAGTTTAATGAAGAACAATTAAAGCCATATTTTAAACTAGAAAACGTTATTGAAGGTGCTTTTAAGGTGGCTCATAAACTATTTGGTTTAAGCTTTATAAAAATAAATGATATTGACACCTATCACAGAGAGGTGCTAACTTATAAGGTTGTTGACTTAGAGCAAAATCTAGTGGCTATTCTTTATACTGATTTTTTTCCTAGAAAAGGAAAGCGTAACGGCGCTTGGATGACCTCTTTCAAGCCCCAATACATCAAGAACGGAATACAAGAAAGACCACACGTTTCAATAGTTTGTAATTTTACAAAACCAACAAAAACTAAACCGTCTTTACTGACTTTCAACGAAGTCACTACTCTTTTTCATGAATTTGGACATGCATTGCATGGAATGCTAGCAAACACAACATATCCAAGCTTGTCAGGCACCAACGTAGCATGGGATTTTGTTGAACTGCCCAGTCAAATTATGGAAAACTGGTGTTATGAAAGAGAAGCACTAGCGCTTTTTGCAAAACACTACAAAACAGGAGAACTTATCCCTATGGATTTAATCGATAAAATCAAATCAGCCTCAACATTTCAGCAAGGAATGCAAACACTAAGACAACTAAGCTTTGGGCTGCTTGACATGTCTTGGCATGGAACTGATCCGAGCCCAATAAAAAATGTAAAAAAACAAGAAAAAGTAGCTTTTAAACAAACTCAACTTTTTCCAGATATTGAACAAAACTGTATGTCAACAGCTTTCTCTCATATTTTCCAAGGAGGTTACTCATCAGGTTATTACAGCTATAAATGGGCTGAAGTTTTAGATGCTGATGCCTTTCAATATTTTAAAGAAAATAACATTTTTGACTCGAAAATATCAAATAATTTTAAAGAGTTTATATTAAGTAAAGGAGGCACAGAAGATCCCTTAGAGTTATATATTAAGTTTCGTGGTCAAAAACCAAAAGTAGATGCCTTGCTCAGACGCTCTGGTTTGCTTAATTAATTTAATAGGAATATTGAAAAAATTAGTGCTATTATTGGGACAGACTCTACTATTAAAGAAGTGAAATAACGGCTTCTTCCTTTTGTACTCATAAATAATAAGACAGCTAAAACTGCAATGGTAAAAAATAATACTAGAGTAGATTCTCTATTTGTTTTATGTTTTAAAATCTCTAAAATAAATATGTCTATCAACAAGGCATAGCCAATTAATTTAGTTTTATAGATTCCAACTTGTTGGGGGATAGTAGATAAGTAGGCTTCATCCAATTCTAAGTCACGTATTTCAAAAGGAAGCATTAACACAATAAGTACTAATATCCGCTGAAATATAATCCAAAGGTGGTCTAACAACAATACACTACGAGTTTCTAAAAGTGGTAAAAAAACAGAAGTCCCAGCCCAAACAATTGCAATGACATAAATCTTAATACCCCCAATTGATCTTAAGTTTATTGGTGTTTTAATTCCTAATGGTATGGCATACAAAAAAGTTATGAGCCCCAAAAAAAATAAAAGTAATTGACTTTGGGTTTGAAGAAATGAGAACGAATATAAAAAGCCAATAATATTTATTAAAGATACCAACTGAATATATTTTAATTTATTGGTAAGTGCTCGGTAATAAAACTTAGCTAAGCCAAAATACTTAACAAAATTATATCCTGAAACAGAGGCGCAAAATACCGATATATAAAAATAGACAGATAACTTTAAATCCAATTCAATCGCTGTTAAAAAACAAAAAGAGAGTACAGCTAAAGCAACATGGATACTGCTATTTATGTAGAAGTCGATTAAACGTTTCAAAAGAGTCATCTTACAAAAGTAATCAAACTGTTAATAACCCTAATAATTGTTTGATAACTTTCAATTTGTATAAATTAAATCGTTGTTAAATTACTTAATTTTGCTTTATATAATTTCAATATTTTACAATGAAAACTGACTCATTCTCTTTGAGACATATTGGCCCTAGAAAAGAGCAACGTAAAGAAATGCTTGACGCCATCGGAGTGAATTCTGTGAACGAATTAATTGACCAGACTATTCCTAAAAATATTAGACTTCATTCGCCCTTGAAACTTGAAGCTCCTTTAAGCGAGCAAGAGTACCTTGAGCACATCTATTATTTAGCTTCTAAAAATAAAGTTTTCAAATCTTTTATTGGGATGGGATATCATCCTTCAAACCTTCCTGCAGTTATTCAACGAAATATTTTAGAAAATCCAGGATGGTATACTGCCTACACGCCTTACCAAGCTGAAATTGCTCAAGGCCGCCTTGAGGCACTCCTAAATTACCAAACAATGGTAACAGATCTTACCGGAATGGAATTAGCAAACGCCTCGCTTCTGGACGAAAGTACTGCAGCTGCTGAAGCCATGGCCTTGTTGTACGCTGTAAGGCCAAAATCAAAAGTAAAATCAGGAATTGTCAAATTTTTTGTTTCTGACGATGTCTTGCCACAGACGCTATCTGTATTAAAAACAAGAGCAATTCCAATTGGCATTAAGCTTATTATTGGACCCGCTAAAGAATTTGACTTTTCTTCTGATTTTTTTGGTGCCCTAGTTCAGTACCCTGGAAAGTCTGGATTTATCATGAACTTAAAAAGCTTTATCTCTGAGTCAAATCATAATGAGATTAAAGTAGCCGTTGCAGCAGATATTCTCGCCCTAGTGTCATTAGAAGCTCCAGGAAAACTTGGTGCTGATGTAGTAGTTGGAACCACTCAAAGATTTGGAATTCCAATGGGTTATGGCGGACCACACGCAGCTTACTTTGCAACTAAAGAAGTCTATAAGAGATATATTCCTGGAAGGATTATTGGAGTTACAAAAGATATGGATGGGAATCGTGCCATGCGAATGGCTCTGCAAACTCGTGAGCAACATATTAAAAGAGACCGTGCAACATCCAATATTTGTACTGCACAAGTATTGTTAGCTGTAATGGCAGGGATGTATGCGGTTTATCATGGACCTGAGGGCCTCAAATACATTGCCCGTAAAGTGCATAACCACACTACACTTTTGGCAGAGGCTTTAGAAACACTAGAACTTAAGCTTGTTCATCAAAACTTTTTTGACACAATTCAAATATTAGTTTCAGACACTACGAAAATAAAAATTATAGCAGAACAAAAAGAAGTCAACTTCCATTATCCAAACGAAACGACCGTTTCAATTTCCATAAATGAAACAACAACTCTTTCTGACCTTAATACTATACTTTCAATTTTTTGTAAGGCTCAAAATAAGACTAAAACAAGTATTAAATCAATTAATACACAAAATAAAATTCCGGATTCGTCAAAACGAGTTTCTAGCTTTTTATCAAATGTCATTTTTAACTCTCACCATTCTGAGACTGAACTGATGCGTTACATTAAACGACTAGAACGTAAAGATCTTGCTTTGAATTTTTCTATGATTTCATTGGGATCTTGTACAATGAAGCTAAATGCTGCAGCAGAAATGTTACCCCTTAGCTGGCCCAACTGGTGCAACATACATCCATTCGCTCCTCTAAACCAAGTTGAAGGTTTCCGAACTGTCCTTAAAGAACTAGAAAATCAATTAACAGAAATTACTGGCTTTGCTGGAACATCCCTTCAACCTAATTCAGGCGCTCAAGGTGAATTCGCCGGACTTATGGTCATTAGAGCCTATCATGAATCTAGAGGAGATCAACACAGAAAGATTTGTATAATACCTTCATCCGCACACGGGACAAACCCAGCGAGTGCGGTCATGGCAGGAATGAAAGTCGTTGTCACGAAATCTTCTGAAAATGGAAATATTGATGTTGATGACTTGAGAGAAAAAGCGACATTACACAAAGACAACCTAGCTGCTTTGATGGTGACCTACCCTTCTACTCATGGAGTTTACGAATCCGCTATAAAAGAAATTACTCAAATCATTCACGACAACGGCGGACAAGTCTACATGGACGGAGCTAATATGAATGCACAAGTTGGATTAACTAACCCAGGGAATATTGGTGCAGATGTATGCCATTTGAACTTGCATAAAACATTTGCAATCCCACACGGGGGCGGAGGTCCTGGAGTTGGACCCATATGTGTTGCCAAACAACTAACACCATTTTTACCTGGAAATCCACTTATCAAAACAGGCGGGGAAAATGCAATTCATTCAATTTCAGGAGCGCCCTTTGGATCTGCTCTCGCTTGCTTAATTTCTTATGGTTATATTAAAATGCTTGGAGATACCGGACTAACACAGTCTACTGAAATTGCCATTCTTAACGCCAATTACATCAAAGAACGCCTCGAGGGGCATTATGATACTTTATACTCTGGAGAACAAGGTCGTGCTGCACATGAAATGATTATAGATTGTCGTGATTTTAAGTCCAACGGCATTGAAGTAGTTGATATCGCCAAACGACTTATGGACTTTGGATTTCATGCACCAACCGTTTCATTCCCTGTAGCAGGTACAATGATGATCGAGCCTACTGAAAGTGAAGGAAAGGCTGAAATGGACCGGTTTTGTGATGCGATGATTGCAATTAGAAAAGAGATAGATTCAGCATCCAAAGAAGACACCAATAATCCTTTAAAAAATGCACCTCACACCCTAGAAATGCTTACTAATGATAATTGGATTTTTCCATACAGCAGAACTAAAGCGGCCTTTCCCCTAGACTACATAAAAAATGATAAGTTTTGGCCATCAGTTCGCCGAGTGGACGACGCTTATGGGGATAGGAACCTAATATGTACTTGCGCCTCAATTGATACTTATGAAGAAGCTTAAAATAAAGAAATTATGAACATAAAAATTACAGGAACAGGGAGTTATATTCCTAAAATAGTTCAGAAAAATAAAGCTTTTCAGCAACACTCATTTTTAAATATTGACGGTTCTGAAATCCCATCTTCCAATGAGGTCATCATAGAAAAATTTAAAGCCATTACAGGAATCTCAGAACGACGCTATGCAGAAAACCATTTAACAGCTTCGGACCTTGGTGCATTAGCCGCAGAAAAAGCAATAAAAGATGCTGGTGTGGATCCAGAAACTTTAGACTATATCATTCTAGCTCATAATTTTGGAGATGTAAAATCAGGTTCGATTCAAAGCGATATTTTGCCCTGTTTAGCCGCAAGAGTAAAAAATATTTTAAAAATTAAAAACCCTAAATGCATAGCCTATGATATTCTATTTGGATGTCCTGGCTGGGTAGAAGGAGTGATTCAAGGCCAAGCCTACATAAAAGCTGGTATGGCTAAAAAATGTCTAGTAATAGGTACTGAAACATTATCTCGGGTTGTTGATCCACACGATAGAGATTCAATGATTTATTCAGATGGCGCAGGGGCAACTGTTATTGAACTTTTAGATGAGGATGGAGGGATTTTATCTCATGAGTCAGCTTCTTATACTCATGATGAAATTTACCACTTATTTTTTGGATGCTCCAACAACAAATCTTTAGTAGAAGATACGCGATTTATAAAAATGTATGGACGAAAGATTTATGAATTTGCATTATCAAATGTTCCTAATGCTATGAAAACCTGCTTAGACAACAGCGGGTTTGACATAAAAGATGTAAAAAAAATATTAATTCATCAAGCGAATGAAAAAATGGACGAGGCTATTGTAAATCGCTTTTATAGACTTTATAAAACCCCTGTACCAGAAAGAGTAATGCCCATGAGTATTCATGAATTAGGAAATAGTTCTGTGGCTACAGTACCAACATTACTTGATCTAATTAAGAACAACCACATGGAGGGGCATAAACTGAATAAGGGAGATATCATTATATTTGCTAGTGTAGGTGCAGGAATGCACATCAATGCTATCACTTACAAATATTAATATGTACGCTAAGAATTTTCCTAAGAAACGATATAAACACACTTTAAAGTTCCTTAAGACTCATGTAAATAATGGTGAATCTATTTTAGACCTAGGGGTTAAAAACCCTTTTTCTGAAATTCTTAAAACTGAAGGTTTTGATGTCTGTAACACTTCAGGTGAAGATTTGGACTTAAACACCTCTTTTTTAGAATCTAACACCTCGGATGTAACAACTGCGTTTGAAATATTTGAACACCTGGTCTCACCTTTTTCCGTGTTAAAAAGAATTCAGTCAAAAAAACTAGTTGCAAGTATTCCATTAAGGCTATGGTTTTCAAGTGCTTATCGCAGTAAAACAGACCTAAGAGATCGTCATTTTCATGAATTTGAAGATTGGCAATTTAATTGGCTATTAGAAAAAGCAGGTTGGAAAATTATAGCAACAAAAAAATGGACAAACCCAACTAAAAAAATTGGAATTAGACCCGTTCTACGTTGGTTCACCCCTCGATATTACATCGTTTATGCTGAAAGAATTTGAGGTTTTATATCGTCATACCCGCTCATAACGAAGAAGACTACATTGGTCAGACACTTAAATCGTTAATAAACCAATCTTTACTACCTACTAAAGTAGTGGTGGTAGACGATAATTCAACAGACACCACATCCAACATAGTAAATAAAATTAAAAAGGAATACCCATGGATATCGTTGATTTCTAACATCTCGTCTGACGAACACTTACCAGGGAGTAAAATTATTAATGCTTTTTATAAAGGTTATGACTCTTTAGATAAAGACTTCGATATAATTTGTAAATACGATGCAGATTTGATTTTTCCAAAAAACTACCTTGAAAGTCTAGCTATTCATTACCAAAAAAACCCAGAGCTTGGCATGGTAGCTGGACATTGTTATGTTCAAAAAAATAACAAGTGGCAAATCGAAAACCTAACCTCAAAAAAGCATATTCGGGGGCCCATAAAAGCCTATAGAAAAGCGTGTTTCCAACAGATTGGAGGCCTAAAAAAATCAATGGGTTGGGATACAATTGATGAATTATTGTCACTCTACTACGGATGGGAATTCAAAACAGATGAATCACTGATTGTAAGACATCTTAAACATACAGGCGCCAGTTATAATAGAAAAGCAAAACACTTACAAGGCATTGCTCTTTACAAAATGCGATACGGATTTATACTGGCTTTTTTATCAGCTTTAAAATTAGCCTTCAAAAAAAGAAATATTTCTCTTTTCTTGGACTACTTAGTAGGCTACGTAAAAGCACAGAAAAATAAAGAAGCCTTTATTGTAGATCCTAAACAAGGGATTTTTATTAGAGCATATAGATGGAATAATATTAAAAATAAATTTAAGATTCTACCTTAACCATCCAGTTTAATTCATCTGTAATTTTTCCAATTCTAACCCCGTTGATTGTGTCTAATACTAACTGCCCGATTGGACTGTTGTGAGACACATGAATTACTGAATCTTTATATCCAATTTCTTGGATCATTGCAATCCCAACCGCAGTCCCTGTTCCAAAAGCTTCTTCTAACTGACCATTTTTAGAAGCTTCTACAATTTCATCAATTGTGATTGGTCGCTCCACTACTTCAAAGTTTTTATGTCGTAAAAAATCAATTACGCTCATACGTGTAATTCCGGCTAAAATAGACCCATCAAGCGAAGGAGTTACAAATTGACCATTGATCTTGAAAAAAATATTCATCGTACCTACTTCCTGAATATATTTAAATTCCTTAGCATCCAACCAAAGAACTTGATCAAAGCCTTTAGATTTTGCGATTTCTGTTGGAAGAACCGCTGCTGCATAATTTCCTGCGGCTTTAGCCTCACCTGTACCTCCGTGTGCTGCTCGAATAAATGAGGTTTCAGCATGCAAGCGAATACGGTCGGTATAAATTGGTTTTGAAGGAGATGCCATTACAATAAACTTGTAAGAGTTAGCAGCACGCATACCAATGAAAGCTTCGTCAGCAAACATAAAAGGACGTAAATACAATGCACTACCTTTTTGGGGAGGGATCCATTGTTTGTCCAAGCCTACTAGTTGTTTTAAAGCGTCAACAAATAAGGTTACAGAAAATTCTGGCATTCCCAGTCGTCTGGCGCTAAAATTAAGACGTTCTGCATTTTTATCAGGACGAAAAAGCAAAGGATCTCCATTGGAGTCTATCGTTGCTTTCATTCCTTCAAACAAAGCTTGGCCATAATGCAGTGCCATGCAAGCAGGATGCATTGGGATCAACTCCATGGGTTTTATTCTAGGGTTAGACCATTTACCATTTTGAAAGTCACAGATAAACATATGATCAGTAAACGTACGACCTAAGGCAATGTTATCAAAATCAAGAGTTTCTATTTTTGACTTATTAATTTTTGTAATTGAGATTGAGTTGGACATAGATTTGGAGACTTTAGTTTCAGTTAAACTAAAATTATTAATAGTTTTTTAATTGTTTGTTCGTAAAATCACTCAGTACTAAACGACCACTTATAGCAGCCCGTTTTTTCAATAATTTATCCCAATCGCTAGTGCCTTCCCAAAAGGTTTCTTTTAGCCTGGTGAGTGCCTCTGGATTGTAGCTACATAATTGTTCGGCTAAAAGCTTAACCTGATTATCTAAGTCTTCAACAGAAGAATAAATATTTGTATATAGCCCTTTTTGTTGTGCCCATTCGGCGGGGAAAAATTTATTAGCCTCTAAAGATAGTTGTGACATGGCACTGAGACCAATTTTTCGGGTAACTGCCGGTTCAATTACAAAAGGACCAATTCCTATCGTAAGTTCACTTAATTTAATTTCTGAATAACAACTCGCCACACAGTAATCGGTAGCAGCAGCTAAACCAACACCACCCCCTACTGCTTTTCCGTGAACACGGCCAATCGTAATTTTAGGACAACAACGAAGTGCGTTTATGACATTAGCAAATCCTTGAAAAAATGCAGTACCCTCTTCCGCATTGGAAACTACCTTGAGCTCCTCTAAACTTGCACCAGCACAAAAAGTGCGATTACCTCCACTTTTTAAAACCACTACAGCAACAGAGGGATCTGAACCAGCTTTAGTGATTAAATTTGCAAGAGATTTAAGCATAGAAGCGGGCAATCCATTATGAGGTGGATTGTAAAATTCAACATAACCGATCTTGTCTTTTACATTTAAACGTACGTAAGAAGTTGACATATTGCATTGGTTTTATAAAGCTAATATACTAGATTTTTAGCGTCTTAAACCCTATTTTAAAACTTCATGAAGGGATACTTGCACACCAAAGCATCTAACTCTTTAGATAAATTAGATAAAAATGCTGCGTGTGCTTTTGAACAAGAGTTTAAGGGTTTATGCCCCAATCCTTTCTGTACGTGACTAACCTCTTTCATTGTGAGGGTGGCATTTGAATTAATCCAAGAAGAATGAAACCTTTCCCAAATATAGTCAACTGCAAGCTGGTTTGGATGTAGCATATCTTCTTTGTAAAATCGGTAGTCCCTGAGTTCATCCATAACAAGTTCAAAAGAGGGAAAGTAATGGGTGTTTTCAGTATTATTAATGATTGGATGAAGCGCGCTTGTGAGTTGAGACTTACTTTGGTTGTTTGCAACAAACCCGTCTTTTAAATGACGAACAGGAGAGATTGTAAAAATAATCGTCACATCTGGATTATATGATTTTAAAATTGAAATAATAGATTCAAAGCATTCTCTTAGCTGATTTAGACTTAAAAGTGATTTTTGAAATTTTTTTTGAGGTTGCTTGTGGCAATTAGCAACAATAGTGTTGGATTTAATGAACTTATAAACCCATGAGGTACCAAAGGTTAAAACCACATGTGAGGCAGCCATAAGCTGCATTTTGGTTAGTAGCACTGCAGAATTCAAGTCTGAAATTATTTTCTTTTTGGATACATTGTTTAAGCTAGAATGTGCAGAATAACTTTGCCAACAACCGTTATCAAAAAAGATGTCTTTTTCATTGTAATCAATTCTATTTTGTGCTCTTTTTAGCAAATCTAAAATTGCTAAAGGGTGAAACATCACCCCTAAGGGATTAACCTTGTTTTGAAATTTAAAGTATGAAAACTTATCAGCAATATTTTCTGCAAAACACGATCCTAACAAAAACAGCTTTGAATTATAATCAATAGCGGGAGTTTTTTTTTCAAAAGATATTTTAGTTTGAAGATTCACAGTTTAAATTATTCAATATATGATTTTGCCTTGTTTAAAGCATCTTGAATACCTGCTGGATTTTTTCCACCAGCAGTGGCGTAAAATGGTTGACCGCCGCCGCCGCCTTCAATGTAATGTCCTAGCTCACGAACGATTTTGCTGGCATTAAGTCCTCTAGAAGCTACTAATTGTTTTGAAACATAACAAGACAACAACGCTTTCCCATTTTGCTCTGCCCCAAATAATAATAATAAATTCTCAAACTGATGTCCCAATTCAAAAGATAAATCTTTAATGCCAGAGGAATCTAGGTCTATATTTTTAGCTAAAAAATGAACCCCATTTAATAGGATTACTTCTTGTTTTAACTCTCCTTTCATCGACACTGCTTTTTCTTTCAAAAGAGACTCGATTTGTTTTTTAAGTTTTGAGTTTTCAGATTTTAAATCAGAAATTGACTTTACAGGATCAGTAGAATTGTTAAGTACTAATTTTACTTTTTCAAAACTTGTATTGTTCTTAGCATAATGTTCTTTTGCTGAGTCGTTTGTAATGGCTTCAATGCGACGAATCCCAGATGCAACGGCTCCTTCTGATATAATTTTAAAATGCCAGATATCAGCAGTGTTTTTTACGTGAGTTCCACCGCACAACTCAATAGAATTACCAAAACGAATAGTTCGTACTACGTCGGCATATTTCTCACCGAAAAGAGCAATCGCTCCGCTTGAAATGGCTTGTTCCATAGGAACGGATCGCTTTTCTTCTAAGTTTAATTTCCCTTCAATCCGAGCGTTAACAAAATGTTCTACCTCTTTTAACTCTTCACTTGTTAACTTAGAAAAATGAGAGAAATCAAACCGTAGATATTTTGAATTAACTGCAGAGCCTTTTTGCTCTACGTGAGCTCCTAAAACTTCTCGTAATGCTTGATGAAGTAAGTGGGTTGCTGTATGATTACAATCTGTACGAAATCGTTGATTTGAGTCCACTACTGCAGTAAATGTATCTTTCAAATTATTAGGCAAATTATCTACTACATGAACGGCTATGTTGTTTTCCTTTTTAGTATCTAGGACATAAACGACGTCTCCATTTGCTGACTCTAGATAGCCCTTATCTCCAACTTGTCCTCCACTTTCAGAATAAAACGGAGTTAGGTTGAATATGAGTTGGTATTGAGTACCTTCTTTTGCAGAAATAACTTTTCTGTACTTAGCGATTTTTACAGATGTTTCCAAAATATCATACCCAACAAACTCTTGCTCTATATCGTCAAATAATACAATCCAATCTTCAGTGGAAACTTCACTCGCAGAGCGAGAACGCTTTTTTTGTTTTTGAAGCTCTAATTCAAAAGCATCTGTATCTAGAGTCATTTGTTTTTCGCTGAGGATCAAAGCCGTTAAATCGACTGGGAAACCATAGGTGTCGTATAATTCAAATGCTTTGTCTCCAGAAATATGAGTCCCTTTAGTAGTATTAATAATACGGTCCAACAAAACTAAGCCTTGTTCGAGTGTTCTTAAAAAAGAAGCCTCTTCTTCTTTAATTACGTTTTGGATTAATTGTTTTTGAATTAATAGTTCTGGAAAGACAGTTCCCATTTGCTTTGTTAAAACGCCAACGAGTCTGTACATAAATGGTTCTTTAAGATTTAAAAACGTATATCCGTAACGAACCGCACGCCTGAGTATACGGCGAATTACATAGCCCGCACCAGTATTGCTAGGAAGCTGACCGTCAGCAATTGAAAAAGTGACGGCTCGTAAATGATCAGAAACAACACGAATAGCAATATCTAATTCTAATTTTTTTCCATAGCTATGTCCAGATATGGTCTCAATTTCTCTGATAATTGGGGTAAATACGTCAGTATCGTAATTTGAACTAACTCCTTGAAGTACCATACATAAACGCTCAAAACCCATACCTGTGTCAATATTTTTTTGAGGTAAATCTTCTAAACTTCCGTTGGCTTTTCTGTTGTATTCCATAAAAACTAGATTCCAAATCTCAACAACCTGAGGATGGTCTTTGTTTATTAATTCAAATCCAGGGATTTTATCTTTTTCTGCTTTTGAACGAATGTCAACATGTATTTCACTACAAGGTCCGCAAGGTCCTTGTTCGCCCATTTCCCAGAAATTATCTACTTTATTGCCCTTAAGAATTCGACTTTCAGGAATTAATTGTTTCCAAATATCATAAGCTTCAGAGTCCATGGCTGTTCCATCTTCTTTACAACCTTCAAATACGGTCACGTAAAGGATATCTTTATCTATACTATAGATTTTTGTCAATAACTCCCAGGCCCACTCAATCGCTTCTTTTTTAAAGTAATCTCCAAAACTCCAATTTCCGAGCATTTCAAAAAAAGTATGGTGATAGGTGTCATATCCTACCTCTTCTAAGTCGTTGTGCTTTCCTGAAACTCTCAAGCATTTTTGAGTATCAGTAATTCGGATATTGGAAGGCGCTACATGACCAAGAAAAAATTCTTTAAATGGAGCCATCCCCGAGTTCACAAACATCAATGAAGGGTCGTCCTTTAAAACCATAGGTGAGGAAGGTAAAACCCGATGATTTTTGGTTTCAAAAAAGTTTAAAAATCGGGATCTTATCTCTTGAGATTTCATGTGCAAATATTAAGCTTATTATAATAAATTGTCTTTTAATTAGAAACAATTTATATCTTTGTTCGGAGTCAATCTTTAAAATCAAGAAAGCTGACATTTATTTAACAAAAATAGAACTTTTTAGGCAATGTCTAATGTAAAATATTATTACGATTCTGAAACACTAACATATCGGCCTTTAAAGAAGGACTCTAAGAGACATGCTAAAAATACATTTGTATTTTTATTTGCTGCAGCGTTCTTTGGATTTGCTACTATCTTGATAGCGGAACAGTTCTTTGAGTCTCCGAGGGAAAAAGCACTAAATAGAGAATTACAAAATCTAGATCTTCAATATAGCTTACTAAATAAAAAAATAACAGAAGTAGAAGAAGTTTTGGCTAATGTTGAAAACCGTGATAATGGAATTTACCGCCTTTATTTTGAGGCAAACCCAATTCCTGAAGAACAACGAAAACAAGGATTTGGAGGAGTTAACCGCTACAAAAAATATGAGGGTTTCGAAAACTCTGAGATGATTATAAGTACTAACAAGCGAATTGATGTACTTCAAAAGCGAATCATTATTCAATCAAAATCACTAGATGAGATTATTGCTCTAGCAAAAGATAAAGAAAAATTCTTAGCTAGAATCCCAGCCATACAACCTATTAAAAACGAAGACTTAACACGAATGGCGTCCGGATATGGTTACAGAAGTGACCCTTTTACAAAAATTCGTAAGTTTCATTACGGAATGGATTTTACAGCTCCCAGAGGCACTCCAATATACGCTTCAGGAGATGGCGTTGTTGAGCGCGCAGACAGCCGCTCATCTGGTTACGGGCGTCACATCAGAATAGACCACAGCTATGGTTATGTTAGCTTGTATGCCCATCTTTACAAATATAATGTTAATGTAGGTCAAAAAGTTAGACGTGGAGATCTCATTGGTTACGTTGGGAGTAGTGGACGATCTGTAGGCCCTCACCTTCACTACGAAGTATTCAAAGATAACATAAGAATTAATCCTCTTAATTTTTACTATGGCAATTTAAGTAAGGAAGAATTTAATAGACTTTTGAGTATCGCTTCATTAGAAAATCAATCCCTAGACTAATGTATTTAAATTTACCTAAGAAACGTTATTATAGCACAGGGGAGGTAGCAAAAGCTTTTAACGTAAATGCTTCTTTAATCCGTTTTTGGGATAAAGAGTTTAAAGCTCTAAAGCCAAAAAAAAACGCCAAAGGGAACCGTCGTTTTACGCCTGAAGATATTCAGAGCTTAAAACTCATATATAACCTTGTCAAAGAACGAGGTTACACACTAGATGGGGCTAAAACTTACTTGAAAGAACAAAATCAAAAGTCATTAAATAATTTTGACATTATTACAAAATTAGAATACGTCAAAGACGAATTGATTAAAATAAAAAATCAACTGTAACTAGAGTAGATCAACTTATTTAGAAATTAGTATGAGCTTTATTTTTTACGCATATATATTGTAATCGGTACCCCTTTAAAATCGTATAACGCTCTCAATTTGTTTTCTAAGAAACGTTTATAAGGCTCCTTAACATACTGCGGTAAATTGCAAAAGAATGCAAACTGTGGCTGCGGAGTTGGTAACTGCATAATGTACTTTATTTTAACAAACTTTCCTTTGAGGGCGGGCGGAGGATAATTTTCAATGATTGGCAACAAATCGTCGTTCAATACACTTGTTTTAATGCGCTTTTCCCTGTTATTGTAAACCTCTACTGCAGTCTCCATAGCTTTAAAAATACGCTGCTTAGATAGCGCTGATATAAATACAATGGGCACATCTGTGAAAGGCTCAATTTGTTGACGAATGTAAGTCTCGAATG
This sequence comes from Flavobacteriaceae bacterium, assembly GCA_029253805.1. GTDB lineage: Bacteria > Bacteroidota > Bacteroidia > Flavobacteriales > Flavobacteriaceae > Hel1-33-131. The sequence goes on from JAQWYU010000295.1 coordinate 23,644, forward strand.
CTTTGGTGGTTTTTGTGTCCTTTTCGATCAAGTCCCACTTATTAACTAAAATCACAATCCCTTTGTGGTTTCGCTGTGCAAGCCAGAAAATATTTTGAACTTGTCCGTCAAATCCTCGTTGCGCATCACAAACAACTAGACATACATCAGAATGTTCAATGGCACGAACTGAACGCATAACAGAGTAAAATTCTAGATCTTCCTTCACTTTTGCTTTACGACGAATACCAGCAGTATCAACCAGGTTAAATTCAAAACCAAACCGATTATATTTAGTATCTATAGAATCACGAGTAGTTCCAGCTATATCGGTAACGATATAACGATCTTCTCCAATTAATGCATTAATAAATGATGATTTACCAGCATTTGGACGACCTACTACCGCAAATCGAGGTAGAGTAATTGTTTCTACGTCTTCTACATCAGGCAATGATTTTACTAAAGCATCTAATAAATCTCCTGTACCACTACCGTTAATACTAGCAATCGTATAATATTCACCCAGACCCAAAGAGTAAAATTCAACTGCGTCTTGCTCCCGCATCGCGTTGTCAACTTTATTAATAACTAGAAAAACAGGTTTGTCAACTTTTCTTAAGAGCTTTGAAACATCTTCATCCATTCCAGTTACTCCTGACTCCACATCTACCATAAAAATGATAGCATCTGCTTCTTCAATTGCTAGCTCGACTTGTTTGTCAATTTCAGATTCAAAAATATCGTCGCTGCCAAGTACATAGCCACCAGTATCAATTAATGAAAATTCCTTTCCATTCCAATCGCTTTTTCCGTAGTGACGATCACGAGTTACTCCGCTAACAGCGTCAACAATAGCTTCTCGCCTTTGAATCAAGCGATTAAAAAACGTAGATTTACCCACGTTTGGACGGCCTACTATTGCTACAATATTACTCATACACTTTTGAAAATTGCTGCAAAAATAAGAAATATCCTATTGCTTAGCTCTTTTTTGTGAAAGTTTAAAAAATATATAATTTTTGTTTCATTCTAAATCGCTAATTTTAGAAAAAAATTAGAGTGTTTTACATACTATTGTAACCAAAACGTTTAAGTTGACTTTGATTTGATCGCCAATTTTTATTAACTTTTACGTACAATTCTAAGTAAACTTGCTTTCCGAAAAACTTCTCTAAATCTTTTCGTGCTTCAACTCCAACTCGTTTTAATGCACTCCCCTTGTGCCCAATAATTATACCTTTTTGAGTTTCACGCTCCACCATAATAACAGAACGTAATCGAATAATTTCTTCTTTTTCAAAAAATTCTTCCGTTAACACCTCAACGGCGTAAGGAATTTCTTTTTTGTAATGAATTAATATTTTTTCGCGAATACACTCATTTACAAAAAAACGTTCAGGCTTATCGGTTAGCTGATCTTTGGGGAAATAGGCCGGAGATTCTGGCAGTAAGTCAATAATTCGGTCTAAAACATTTTTCACATTAAATCCTTCAAGTGCAGAAACAGGAAAAAACTCGGCATTAGGTAAGTTTTGCTGCCACAGAGCTGCTTGAGACTCCAATTGCGCTTGGTTAGATGTATCAATTTTGTTCAACAACATTAATACTGGTACTTTAGATGATTCTATTTTTTCAAAAAAGGCTTTATCTTTTAGCTCTTTTTCGCCAATTTCAACCATATAAATTAAAATATCAGCATCATCAAAAGCAGACTTCACAAAATCCATCATGGAACTTTGCAGTTCATATGCGGGCTTTATGATGCCCGGTGTATCTGACAAGATGATTTGAAAATCATCTCCGTTCACAATTCCAAGAATACGATGCCTTGTTGTTTGAGCTTTGGAAGTGATAATAGAAAGCTTTTCACCTATAAAGGCATTCATCAAGGTAGATTTTCCCACATTTGGATTTCCGATGATATTTACAAAACCTGCTCTGTGCATTCAATTTATATTTCTACAAAGTTACAACCTTCATTTTAGACTTGCTAAAATTTAAATACTTAAGAACTATGCATAGCACGTACAAAACTTTCAGCTTTCTCTACCATTGACATGCTGCCACAGACAAAAGGAACTCGCTGATGCAGTTCAGTTGGTATAATATCCATAATCCGACAGCTACCATTACTTGCTTTACCAAACGCTTGCTCTGCTAAAAACGCCATTGGGTTGCATTCGTATAATAATCTTAATTTACCTCGTGGGTTTTTGCTACTTGTGGGATATAAATAAATACCACCCTTTATCATATTTCGATGAAAATCAGAAACTAAAGAGCCTATATAGCGTGAGGTATATGGCCTATTATCTTCTTCCATTTGACAATATTTAATGTAGTTTTTTATGCCTTGTGGAAAATGAATATAATTTCCTTCGTTGACCGAATAAATAGTTCCCTCTTTTGGGAATTTTATTTGAGGGTGCGATAAATAAAAGGTGCCTATTGCAGGGTTTAGTGTAAACCCATTTACACCATCTCCAGTGGTATATACGAGCATAGTCGAGGTACCGTATATAATATATCCTGCCGCTACTTGTTTGCTTCCTTTTTGTAAAAAATCCTCAAGTTGGACAGGGGTTCCTACGGGGGTAATCCTTCTGTAGATTGAAAAAATAGTTCCTACAGAAACATTTACATCAATATTAGAGGACCCATCCAAAGGGTCTATCAGAACCACGTATTTATTTTGATGCTTATTGTCAGAACTATTAATTGAAATAAAATTATCTTCTTCTTCACTTGCTATTCCACATACTATATTTCGATTAACTAAAGTTTGAATAAACTTTTCATTGGCATAAACATCTAGTTTTTGCTGATCTTCTCCCTGTACATTAGTGTCTCCAACAGGACCTAAAACATCTACCAGTCCCGCTTTATTAACTTCATAATTAACCACTTTCGCAGCCAACCTGATGGAGTTAATTAGTCTTGACAATTCGCCAGAACTATATCTAAAAGAAGATTGATTTTCAATGATAAATTCGCCAAGTGTTTGATGTTTAAGAGACATATGTATATATTTATACAAATATCTAAATTTTTATACAACTATAACGTTTTCGTAGCTCTTTTGTTAGAGAAAATTAAAAGGCAATTGAGTATCTTTGAATTATAGAAAAGAATAAATGAATTATCACGTCCGTATAGCTACGAGTGAAGATATGGAGCAGGTATTAAACTTGATTACCGAACTGGCAGTATTTGAGAAAGAACCCAGCTCAGTTGAGATCACGAAAGCGGACTTAAAAAAGAAAGGGTTTGGAGAGTGTAAAGAATTCGATTGTTTTGTGGCTGAAATGGATCAAAAAATAATTGGTATCGCCTTCGTATATACCCGTTTTTCAACTTGGAAAGGTACTGTTTTACATCTAGAAGACTTGATTGTCACAGAAAAGATGCGTGGACATGGAGTGGGTTCATCTTTACTAGACCGAGTGATATTATATGGCGCTGAACTAGGAGTTAAGCGTATATGTTGGGAAGTAATTGACTGGAACGCTCAAGCCATTGAATTTTATGTACAAAAGGGTGCATTGGTCATGCGAGACTGGCATATTGTTCAATTAAATGAACAAGGAATAAAAAACTATATCTCAAAAATAAACTGATGCAAATTTATAAATTTGGAGGAGCCTCCGTAAAAGATGCTGAAGGCGTAAGAAACTTAGCAAACACCTTAAAATCTGTTGGCTACAAAAACACACTTATCATAGTATCTGCCATGGGAAAGACGACCAATGCTATGGAAAAAGTGGTTTCAAACTACTTTGATGCCAGGCACGAACTGAACAGCTCAGTGCAAGAAGTAAAAAAATATCACAACCACATTCTTCTTGACTTATTTGAAAATGAAACACATGATGTATTTGAAAATATAGACAGCTTATTTCAGAAACTTTTACAGTTTTTTGACCACAATAAGTCACCTGACTATAATTTCGTTTATGACCAAGTGATTGCATTTGGAGAGCTTTTATCAACTAGCATTATTAGTCATTACTTGGACACTATTGGACTAACAAACTGCTGGCTTGATGTAAGAGACTACATAAAAACAGATGATTATTATAGAAATGCAAAAGTAAATTGGAGTCAAACTCAAGAATTAATCCAAAGTAAAATAGATACCTCAAAATTAAATATTACTCAAGGTTTTATTGGAAGTAACTCCAATAATTTCACAACTACACTGGGTAGGGAAGGAAGTGATTACACTGCTGCGATTTTTGCGTTCTGTTTGAATGCCAAATCAGTAACCATTTGGAAAGATGTTCCTGGAATACTTAACGCTGACCCTCGTTATTTTGAAAATGCAGTGTTACTAAGTCAAATTTCTTACACAGAGGCTATAGAACTATCATATTACGGAGCATCTGTCATCCACCCAAAAACACTTCAACCCTTACAACGCAAAGAAATCCCCTTACTGGTTAAATCTTTTTTGAACCCAGAAAAAGAGGGGTCTATTGTTGGAAAAAATCTTGAATTAACCCCAAAAGTACCTTGTTACATTTTAAAACAGAATCAAACTTTAATCTCAGTTTCATCTTTAGATTTTTCTTACATAGTAGAAGATAACATACGCCACATTTTTGGATTACTTCATGATTATAAAATGAAAGTAAGCGTGATTCAAAATTCAGCAATTAGTTTTTCTGTCTGTATAGAAGACAATTATAATAATTTAGAGCGTTTACTTTTACACTTAAAAGCTAAATATAAAGTAAAATCACATAAAGGAGTAAAACTCTACACCATACGACATTATAATGAAGCTTCTTTGACGAAAATAGAAAATGGCAAAGAGATTCTTTTGAAGCAGATTACACCAGAAATAATGCAACTTATAACAGTCTAGACCAAAGAGCAAATGTTAAATTCGTAGCGTTGGCTTAATTGAAATAAGACACTCCCATATTTAAGAGTTTTTGTGGTAATAGTAGAACTTAAGCTTATGTTTTTATGAAATAGTAACTAAAAATTCTTGTCCACAAATGCTTTCATGTAATCTTTAATTTCAGTACGTGCTTTTAAAAATGCTGCATGTTTTTCCTGCTCTGTTCCTATAAATTTTGATGGGTCATAAAAATTGTGGTGTAGACGTATTGCGTTTGGACTTGCGATAAATGGACAATTTTCTTTAGCGTGATCACAAACAGTGATTATAAAGTCAAAATTAATAGCTGCATAGTCATCAATGTGGTTGGATGTATGATTAGTGATGTCAATCCCATCTTCTTTCATGATTCCAATGGCCCCTGTGTTAATTCCGTGCGTTTCGATACCCGCACTGTAAATGGTTGCAAAATTAGCTGCAAATTGAATTAAATAACCGTGTGCCATTTGACTTCGACACGAGTTTCCCGTACATAAAACAAGTATGTTTTTCATGATAATTATTTTTTCTTAAACTAAATTAGATTTGTTTTAAACTATCTATATAAAATCTAACACAAGTGTACTTTATTTAATTACTTATCGAGTTACTAAATTGTTAAGTATTGTATTTAATTAAATTGAAACTTAATTTTATCAACAATTGTTTGTGCAAGTTTTCTATGACTTTCAACAGTCCAACCTGCTACATGTGGCGATAAAATTACATTGTCTAGTTTAAATAAGCTTTTGATTACTAATGAAGTTTCATTTGAAAAAATAGACTCAAAAGATGATTTTTCAAACTCTAAAACATCCAAGGCTGCACCTTGAATTTTCTTCGACTTCAAAGCATTTACCAGGTCTTTTGTAACCACACAATTACCGCGAGCCGTATTTAAAAACCAAAAAGAGTGTTTAAAAGAAGATATAAAGTCAGTGTTTACCATATTAGTGGTGGCAGCAGTTTGCGGTACATGTAAGCTCAAAACATGAGCCTTTTCTTGAATCACTTCAAGTGAGACTTGTTTCGCATTTTCATCACCCATATTTGCTTTGATATCATAGAATAAAACCTCTACATTGAACCCTCGTAACTTTTTAGAAAACGCCTTACCCATGTGGCCATATCCTATAATTCCAATTGTTTTTCCATATAATTCATTACCACGATTAGATTCACGTTGCCAAATACCATTCCTTACTTCACGATCTGAAATAGTTAGCTTATTAAACAGCGAGAGTAACATCCCTAAAGTATGCTCCCCGACCGCGTTACTATTGCCCTCAGGTGCTGAAAATAGAGCTACTCCAATGTCCTTTGCATATTTGGTATCAATATTTTCTAACCCAGCACCAACACGAGCTATAAATTTTAAGCCAATAGCTTTTTTTAGAAAAGTAGAATCTAATCGAAGACGGCTACGAATAACAATCCCATCATATAAGTGAATTTTAGCCTGAACAGCCTCCTTTGTACCAGAATAATCCTCGTGATTAGTATAGCCTAAAGCAGATAGTTGCTCAATAAGTAAGGGGTGGTTATTATCAAGATGTAAAATTTTCATCTTAAATATTAAGGATGAGTTTGGCTATTGAGAAGTAAATTAATATTCCAAAAATATCATTACTAGTGGTAATAAATGGTCCAGTAGCAATGGCTGGATCAATACCCTTTTTATGAAGAAATAGAGGGATAAAAGTTCCAATGATACCTGCAACTATAATGACTACAACTAAAGACAGTGAAATAGCTAAAGCTGTTCCAATATCTTGCTTCCACAATAATATAAATAAAAATAAAAACAATGCTAAAATGATTCCATTTAAAGCAGCTAGAAACATTTCTTTAATTAAGCGGTTATTTACGCTACCTCTAACCTCATCATTAGCTAATCCTTGTACAATAATGGCACTTGACTGTACTCCCACATTACCTGCCATGGCAGCGATCAGTGGGGTGAATAATAAAATCATTGGAAATTCTTTAATAATAGTTTCAAAACCACCCATAATGACAGCGGCTCCAACGCCCCCTAACAGTCCTAAAAACAACCAAGGAAGTCGAGCACGAGTAAGACTTAGAATACTGTCTTCAGCATCTACATCCTGCGTAATACCAGCAGCTAGCTGATAATCCTTTTCAGCCTCTTCAATAATAACATCTACAATATCATCGATAGTTATACGACCCAGAAGCACTTTTTCTTCATTAATAACTGGGATTGCCTCTAAATCATATTT
>JAQWYU010000296.1 GCA_029253805.1 Flavobacteriaceae bacterium
TCAGCACAAAACTTATTAAGATGGGTCTCACCACGAATGATTAAAGAAACATTTGTGACTCCAACTGATTATCGTTATCCCTTTTTAGAGGAATAAAAAAATATTATAAAACCAAAAAACCACTCAAATGAGTGGTTTTTTTAGTTTTTGTGATTCAAACTACAATTCCTGCAAAGTTTGGGTGTCTCCAAAATGAGCTGATCTAACGTTAATTGCTTGATTTGAGCTCCCAGGAGTGCCATTTCCTGAAGCGTTAACAACAAAAGCTACTACAGATAAATTATCGCTATTACTCACATTTGATGGAACGTTAGTCGTAATAGTTTGAGTAAAAATATTATCAGCTGTTGTAGAGGATTCAGGAATTGGATCACCTAACAAATCAGTTAATGAGGCTCTTAAAACATGATCATGTTCAAAATTTGTTAGTACAGATGCACCTCCGTAATAACTTGTATAATTTTCTTGATTTGAAAATAAGTCATCCTCCAACACATAAACTACCAGTGATAAATCAGCCAAAGAATAATCTATACCAAACTTGACCTCAATAGCAATATCCATGGTATTACCATCAATTGTTGGATTTATGGATAATCCTAAATCAGCATCTCCATTAGTCATGTTTAGTACTTGATTGACGTTATTTGGCTCAGGGTAGTTCCAAGAAATAGATCTTTTTAACATAGCTGTAGGGTAACCTGTTAGACCAATTAAATTCTCTAAAGCTTGGGCATTAAAGTTATACTCATCTTGTCTGTGAATTGCCACAGGAACAACTCTGTCTGTTTCAGCTAGAACTAATTCGATTCCGTAAGAAACTCGAGGACAATAGCCGCACCAAGTCCCTGTGTAGTCTTCAAGCAAAACATTTTTTTGAAATCTAGCCGGAGGAGATAAAACTTCGATTTGAACTTCATTGCTAACAAAAGAATCGTAACTAGCTGTAAAAGTAAACGAACCTTCTGTAATTGTAGTATAGGTATTATCTGTTAAAACAGAACCATCACCCATTGTTATCGATGCTTGATCAGTATAATCAATACCATCATTCCCAACTACTATAAATGTAGCAACTTCACTTACATAATAGGATGACATATTTGATGTAAGAGTAATACTTGACAATTCATTAGTATTCTCATCTGAAATTGTGAAAGAAAGTTCATTACTAGTTATTCCTTCATATACGGCTGTAAATAAATAGTCTCCTTCAGCTAAAAAAACATGAGAGTTAGATGTCAAAAGAGTTCCGTTCAAGTAAAAGTCTGATGACAATGTGACATTATCACCATTATTTGTAACAACATTAAAATTAGTGGTATCCCCAATACTTGGCTCTTCAGCACTGGATGTAATGGTTATTGATGTAACAACGGGATCGGTTGTGTCGTCATTGCTGTTAGACCCTACTCCGCCTATTGGTTCGTTTTCACAACCTAAAGTTAATAACAAAAAGATAGATAATAGTTTTAAAAAGTAATTTGATTTAGGATACATTAAGAATTAGTTTTATTATTGTAAATATTATCGCAATATTAATGATTATATTTTAAATTATAGAAGAAAAAGGCAGAATTATTGCATTATTCATAATTGCAAAACACAACCTAAAAAAATGAAAAAAACTACGATTTTAATTACAATTATATTAACGAGCGGATTGTTACTTGCACAAAACGTACCTAATATTAATTTAAAAAACTTAAATGGTAAATCTATCAATATTCAAAAACTATCAAAGTCCAAAAATATTAAAGTAATAGCTTTTTGGGCTACTTGGTGTGTTCCATGCATTAATGAATTGGATGCTATTAGTGAGATATACGAAGATTGGCAAGACGAAACTAATGTAGAATTAATCGCTATATCAACTGATGACTCAAGAACAAAAAAAAGAATTAGACCTTTAGTAAATGGAAAAGATTGGGAATACGAAATTCTTCTAGACGACAATCAAGATTTAAAACGTGCCTTAAATATATCTGTTTTACCACATTTATTGGTTGTAAAAAATGGAAAAATTGTTTACCGAAAAACAAGTTATACACCTGGAAGTGAAGATGAACTTTATGAAATCATACAAAAATATGCTAACTAACATTATATATAAAAAATGAAAAGATCAGTAATTTCATTAACCTTTATTTTTATTAGTTTAATTTCAAATTCACAGGTTTTAGATAATTTATCAATTGGCTTAGAAAGTAATACAGTTTGGTACAATGACGATAATGAAACAGGGGACTTTTTCGATACAGCTAACAATGATAGTGATAAACATATCCGATCAAACAGCTATTTAAAAATAGATTACAACTTTTTAGAAAGCCTAACGGCATCTGTTCAAATTGAATCTTATGAGCCTTTTGCTTTATTAAACTATTCAAAAAACTATAAGGGGGCAGACCTTGGAACATATAGTTTAAATTACAGAAATTCAAAATTAAATATCTCAGCTGGTCACTTTTACAGTCAGTTTGGAAGTGGACTTATTTTGAGAAATTGGGAAGACAGACAACTAGGAATTAACAATGCGTTACAAGGGGGTAAAATCGTTTATGATCCTTTTAGTTTTATTTCACTTACAGCTTTGTATGGAAAGCAGCGTGTTGGATTCACTACATCTGAGGGAGAAATATATGGGTTTAATTCTGAAATTGATGCTGCATCAATTTTTAACTTTAAGAATACCTCTTTTGATATTGGTTTAAGCTATGTTGGCCGAAAAGAAGAAACTACTTTTCTAGTGCCATCTTTTAATGAGTTAACCAATTCCCTGTCTGGTCGAATCGATTATTATCACAACAACTTTTACTCAAATGCAGAATACGTGATAAAAAGTGAGGATGCTATCAAACAAGGTGGGCAGTTGTCTAATAGGTTGGTTAAGCCAGGAAATGCTTTACTATTTAACACTGGTTATTCAAAAAGAGGATTTGGGATAGACGCGACTTTCAGGCGTTTAGAAAACATGAACTTCTTTTCAGAAAGAAATGATGCTGGTAATGTTTTTAACGAAAGCTCTATTAATTATATTCCTGGACTTACCAAACAACATGATTATCTTCTAACTAATATTTTTGTGTATCAAGCTCAATCTGTCGTGAACCTTGATACTTCTCAGTCAGGTGAGATTGGAGGACAAATAGATTTATTTTACAAAATTAAAAAAGAAACTTTTCTTGGTGGAAAGTATGGTGCGAAATTCGCATTAAACTTTTCTTATTGGGCTGGTTTAGATGGAAATTACGCACAAGACAATCCTGATGCAGGCATTCTTCCTAACTATGAGGTAAATTTACTTGGATTTGGTGATAAATATTTTTCAGACTTTAGCATAGAAATTAGAAAAAAATGGACTCCAAAGTGGCGATCAATTTTTTACTTTGTAAATCAATCTTACAATAAAAAAGTAATAGAGGGCAGTGGAATTATGATAAATTCAAATATTGGAGTAATTGAGTCCACTCACAAACTTAGTAATGGAAAATCTCTCCGATTAGAGATACAAAAATTAAACTCAGACTCAACCAAACATGACTGGACTGGTGGAACTATTGAGTACAATATAAATTCTAAGTTTTCTGTTTATGTTAATGACATTTACAACAATGGATCGGACAGTAATACCGAAAAAACACATTTTTTTAATCTAGGAGGTAGTTATACAAAAGGAGCCACTAGATTAGGACTAAACTATGGACGCCAAAGAGCTGGTTTATTGTGCGTAGGAGGGGTTTGTAGGTTTGTTGCTGAGGCTACTGGACTGACTGCCAATTTAACTATGTCATTTTAATTAATTAACCCTAATAAGTTAGCTAACCTTTATACTTTAGAGGTAAATAAACAATTTTTTTAGTTCTAAAAAAATCCTCATCAAAATAAGAACTTAGGTTATAAACTTTGACGGTCTTATATGATTCTAGTTCTTTAGTCAAATCTCCACCCTTTAAATAAAGTATACCATTTTTCAGTGAATGATTACTGTCTTTGGCTATTTTTGTTTTAATCCAACTTACAAAATCAGGCATTGTCGTAACTGCACGGCTAATAATGAAATCGTAATTCCCTTTAACTAATTCTGCTCTAGTGTGAGTAGTTTTAATATTTTCTAGGCCTAAACTTTCTACTACCCCATTTACGACCTTTAGTTTTTTATTGATGCTATCTATTAAATGAAATTTAACGTTTGGAAATAAGATTGCTAGAGGAATTCCTGGAAAACCACCACCAGTTCCAATATCTAAAATTTCCGAACCTGTATTAAACTCAATTAACTTGGCAATCGACAGAGAATGAAGTACATGACGCAAATAAAGTGATTCAATATCTTTCCTTGAAATCACATTAATTTTTGAATTCCAATCTTCATAAAGCCCCTGTAATTCTTTGAATTGGTTAAACTGAACATCGGATAGTTCTGGAAAATATTTAGATAATAAATTCATTAATAACTATTTTTACACAATATTAAGTATAAATCTGTTAAAATCGAAAATTTACTCACTTTGAAACTTAATAATTAATTATATTTGATAGTAATTTTAATATCAATTGTATGCCAATCAAACAATTATCTTTTTCTCGTGTGGATTCAGCGAAGTTTTTTAAAACTTTAAATAGCCGAGTTAATGAATACTTTAAATTAAACAATCTCAAACGCACAGGGAATTGGCGATTATGGCTTAAAACGATTGTTTTATTTTCATTGTTTCTAGTGCCTTACTTTTTAATTCTTTCATTGAATTTGTCTGGATGGATTCAGTTGCTATTATCATTTATAATGGGCATAGGAATGGCTGGGGTTGGTATGAATGTTATGCATGACGGAAATCATGGATCATTTTCAACCAAAGGTTGGGTGAATAGATTTATGGGTAGCAGTATATATATTTTAGCAGGAAATGTATACAATTGGAAAGTTCAACACAATGTTTTACACCACACATACACCAACATTCATGGTCACGACGAAGATTTAGATGCTGGCCGGATTCTAAGATTTACAAAACATACCAAATGGAGAAGTCATCATAGATTTCAACATGTTTACTCGTTATTATTATATGGTTTGCTAACAATTAACTGGGCTGTAACTACGGACTACATCCAAATGAAACGTTACATGAAGCGTAAATTAGCTTATGGAAAATTACCTAATCCTTTTTTAAACTGGAGTAAGCTTGTGATAACAAAGGTCTTATATTGGATCATGTGGATAATTCTCCCTGTAATTATATTAGATGTGGCTTGGTATAAAGTATTGTTAGGTTTCTTTTTAATGCATTATACAGCGGGGCTCATACTAAGTGTAGTATTTCAACTTGCACATGTAATGGAAGAAGCTGAAATGCCTCTCCCAGAAGAAAATGGTACTCTAAAAAATACATGGGCCATACATCAACTTAGAACTACTGTAAACTTTTCTCCAAAAAATAGACTAATTAACTGGTTCACTGGAGGGCTTAATCATCAAGTCGAGCATCATATATTTCCTAATATATCTCACATTCATTACAAAAAAATAGCAGAGATCGTCAAGAAAACAACGCTTGAATTTAACTTACCCTACAACGAATACAAAACAACTAGAAAAGCAATCATAGCCCATTTTACATACCTAAAAGAAATGGGGATGAAACCCGCGCTTCAAACATAAAAAATATAATGAGTCAATTACTTTCTGAAAGAATTTTAAATATGGCTACTTCTGCTACACTAGCAATGGCGGCAAAAGCAAGAGAATTAAAAGCGGAAGGCAAAGATATAATAGGCCTTAGTCTGGGAGAACCTGATTTTAATACTCCTGACTTTATTAAAGATGCCGCAAAAAAAGCTATTGATGAAAATTACAATTCTTATACTCCTGTAGATGGATATGCTGAACTGAAACAAGCAATCATCACTAAGTTTAAAAGAGATAATAATTTAGTATATAATCCAAAACAGATTGTAGTTTCCACAGGAGCAAAACAGTGCTTGGCAAATGTTGCTCTGGTGCTAATTGATGAAGGAGACGAAGTTATATTACCTTGCCCATATTGGGTTAGCTATTCTGACATTGTAAAGCTTTCTAATGGTGTCCCTGTGGAAGTTGTAACTTCCATAGAGAACGACTTTAAAATGACACCCAATCAGCTAGAAGCGGCCATAACTCCAAAAACAAAAATGATTTGGTTTAGTTCGCCTTGTAACCCAAGTGGATCTGTTTACAGTAAATCAGAGCTTAGAGCTTTGGCAGATGTCTTGGTTAAATACCCTAATATTTATGTAGTATCTGACGAGATTTATGAGCATATCAATTTTATAGGATGTCATGCAAGTATGGCGGAGTTCAACGATATGTATGGTAGGACTATAACAATCAATGGCGTTTCTAAAGCATTTTCGATGACGGGATGGCGAATTGGGTTTCTTGGAGGACCAGAGTCCATTGCTCGTGCATGTAACAAAATGCAGGGGCAAATTACTAGCGGTGCAAACTGTATTGCTCAACGTGCTGTCATAACTGCATTAGAAGCAGACCCTTCAAAAATTCAGTATATGGTTGACGAATTTAAAGTTCGTAGGGATTTAATTTTAAAGTTATTGAATAACATTGAAGGCATTAGTTGTAATATTCCTGAAGGTGCCTTTTATGTTTTCCCAGATGTTTCTTCCTTTTATGGAAAAATGCTTAAAGGAAACTTAATAAAAAACGCGACCGATTTTTCATTATATCTATTAGAAGCTGCACTAGTCGCCACAGTTACTGGAGACGCATTTGGAAACCCAAACTGTATTCGTATATCATATGCTGCTTCACAAAATCAAATATCAGAGGCTATAAGTCGAATTCAAAAGGCGGTGAGTTAATCACTGTCTCAACGGTTTCTCCAGAAAAAAGGGGTAAATATAATAAGAACTGTGAATAATTCTAATCTTCCAATTAGCATTAAGAAAGCAGCCCACCACTTTCCTAGAGTTGGCATTTCAATAAAACTGTTAGCAGGTCCGAAGCTACCCAAAGCTGGCCCTACATTTCCTAAACTTGAAGCTGCAACTCCAATAGAAGATTCAAAGTCTAGTCCTAATATAGCAAAGCCTAAAGATCCCAAAATAAAAGATAACATGTAAAGTATAAAGAAACCTAAAACATTAAAAACAATTTGACCTGAAACTGATTTATTATTGTAACGTAATGGTAAAATTGCACTCGGATGTAGAGTACGCTTAAATTCTAAAAAACCATTTTTAATGAGAACTAGATGCCGAACAACTTTGACGCCGCCCGATGTACTTCCAGCAGAACCTCCAAGAAACATTAATCCAAAAAAGAAAACTAATAAAAATGGTGACCAAATCGTGTAGTCGGCTGTTACAAATCCAGTAGTTGTAACGATTGCAACAACTTGGAAAAACGAATGCCGAATTGATGCTTCTAATTCTCCTAGAACTACAGGATGATAAAATATAATTGAATCAGCTAGGTAGGAATTAAAATATATTATTCCTGCTACAATAAAAGTAAAAATAATAATAAATTTACAATACAACTTGAACTCTTCATCTTTTATTATTTTGGAGATCTTACCTTTAAATGCAAAATAACTTAGTACAAAGTTTGTACCTGCCAAAAACATAAATAAAATAATAATATACTGTACCAATGGATTATCATTCCAGTAAGAAACACTTATGTTTTTAGTAGAAAATCCACCTGTAGATAATGTGCTCATGGAGTGATTGAGGGCATCGAAAAAAGACATACCTGCTGAACAAAGCAATAATGTTTCTGCAGCAGTATATCCAAAATAAATTAGCCATAATCTTTTAGCTGTATCTGTTATCCTTGGGTGTAATTTATCAGCGCTCAAGCCAGGAGCTTCAGCAGCAAAAAGCTGCATACCTCCAATACCTAAAAGGGGTAATATGGCAATAGCTAAAACAATAATTCCCATACCCCCTATCCAATGAGTTAAACTGCGCCAAAACAAGACTCCTTCGGGAAGAATTTCTACATCACTCAAAATTGTAGAGCCGGTAGTAGTGTATCCAGAAATCGTTTCAAATATAGCATTGGAGAAATTTGGGATAGAGCCTGTAAAAAGATAAGGTAAAGTTCCTGATAACGTCATTACAATCCATCCAAAAGTTACAACTAAGTAACCTTCTCGTTTGTTCATCTCCTTTGTATGACTTTTAGTACACAACATCATAAAGACTCCAAGAGATAAAACAGATAGGCCAGAAAGGAATAGTTCTAATGTTACGCCATCCTTGTAACAAAAACTAAATAAAGTTGCCAAGAGAATGAAACTCCCGTTAAACAGTAATAGTAGTCCAAAGAAGTGTAAAATAATTTTATAATTGAGTTTCATTATTCCTAAAGGTTTTAGTCAAAATAACTCTCTATTTTTTTAATAGATTGTGGCAAACAACAAACAACTACTCGGTCACCAGACACAATTTTAAAGTCACCCAAAGCAATAAACCCTTGTTCATCTCTTATGACCCCTCCAATAATAGCAGAAAGCGGGAAGTCAATTTTCTTTATAAATTTGTTGCATATTTTTGAGGTTGGCTTCACAACAAATTCAAGCAATTCTGCTTCCATATTACTTAATTTAGTCATTGCTACAACTTCACCTCTTCTAATATATCTAAAGATACTGTTAGCAGCTAATAGCTTTTTATTTATTAGTGTGTCTATCCCAATGGATTGAGACAACTCAAAATAATCCATATTATCAACAAGTGCTATTGTTTTTTTTACTCCTTTGGACTTAGCAACTAAACAAGACATTATATTTGCCTCTGAATTACCTGTGACAGCAATAAAAGCATCCATATCCTTTATATTTTCTTCTTCTAAAAGCTCCACATTTCTACCATCTCCATGAATAATCAAAGTATTTGGCAATTGCTCAGCTAATTCAAATGCTCTATTTTTTATCTTCTCGACAAGCTTGATATTAAAGTTTTTAGATAGATCTGAAGCTGTTTTAAATCCAATCTTACCACCCCCTAAAATCATCAAATTTTTTATTTTAGTTCTTTGTTTACCAGTTAGCTTGCAAAGCTCTTCATCTCCACCTTTTGAAGTGATAAAAACAACTCTATCTCCTTCTTTAAAAACAGTATCACCTCTGGGAATAATAGTTAACGGAGATCCCGAGCGCTGAATAGCTATGGGAATAAAATGAATATCAGAAAGTAACTGGGCAGCAACTTTAACTGATTTATTAATTATTTTGGCATTATTAGAAAGTAATAGCCCAAGCATAGTTAAGGCGCCATCTTCAAATTCGTAGCTATCGTTAAAAACTGATTTACTAAGCAACAATTCAATTTCTGAAGCCGCTAGAGACTCTGGAGAGATAAGTTCATCAATACCAAATTGAGTGAATCCAACTTCTTCTTTGTGGTTAATAAATTCTGGGTTAGATATCCTCGCAATAGTACGTCTAGCACCCAACTGCTTCGCTAAAACACAAGAAGTTATGTTAGAGGTTTCTGATGAAGTTACTGAAATAAATAAGTCAGAATTTAAAACTCTAGCATCTTTAAGAACTGAAATTGAAGTAGCATCTCCTGTAATGACTTTAATATCTAAATGATTGTCTGCATAAGCAAGGCCTTCTTTATCAAGATCTATAAGAGTAATTTCTTGTGATTCGTAAGATAAAAGCTTTGCTAAATGAAATCCAACTTCACCAGCACCTGCTATAATAATCTTCATTATTTGTCATTTAATAAGATAGCAAATATACGTTATTTTTAGGGATTTGTTTATGAATTGCATTTCTTTGCACTGACTCTTTATTAAGAAATTGTCTCAAAATATATGTCAAAAAAAATAATACCATACAAAGACAGTGAACTTGGAAAAAAACAACAAATTGCTAAAATGTTTGATACGATCTCTAATGAATATGACAATCTTAATAGGGTCATTTCATTTGGAATTGATATTAAATGGCGTGAAAAAGTAGTTGATATTATTTCAAGAAAAAAACCTAACAATATTCTTGATATTGCTACGGGAACAGGAGACCTTGCTATTAATTTGACCCAAACCAAAGCTTCAGAAATTATTGGACTAGATATTAGTAAAGGGATGCTTGAAGTAGCTAATGAAAAAATACTAAAGAAACAACTTGAAACAACTATTAAAATGGTTGTTGGAGATTCAGAGAAATTACCTTTCGAGAATAATTCATTTGATGCTATTACAGTTGCATTTGGAGTCCGAAATTTTGAAAACTTAGACTTAGGATTAGCTGAAATTTATAGAGTTTTAAAACCAAATGGAATCTTCGTTGTATTAGAAACTTCTGTCCCTGTAAAATTCCCTTTTAAACAAGGTTATTAT
>JAQWYU010000297.1 GCA_029253805.1 Flavobacteriaceae bacterium
TTTGTACAAATTGCATCTGGTTCAGTAAAATCAACTAAGAAACTAATTATAAATTAAGTTTAACTTTTTACCAAAAAAAACACCCCATCACTTAATGGGGTGTTTTTTTTGGTAAAAAGTTAAACTTAATTTATAATTAGTTTCTTAGTTGATTTTACTGAACCAGATGCAATTTGTACAAAATAAACTCCAGGTTTCAATCTAGAAATATTAACGGAATTTCGTACATTCTCTAAATATAATACTGATTTTCCAAGCATGTCAAATATATGTATGTCTATATTTTCGCTAGAATTAGTAGTGAAATTCAAATAATCACTTGCAGGGTTAGGGAACATTTTTAAATTATGAAACTTATTATCGTTCAAGCCTAAATTGTCTGAAGTTGTAAAGCTAAATATTGAACCTGTGGCAGTCCCTTCACAATTTGATGCATCAACGGACCAATAATAGGTTGTATTTGGAGCCCAAGTGTATATAAGGTTAACTAAATTATTACCAATTGGTATAGATCCGATATTTGGGAAATCGTCTGACGATGAACCAAGATTAAAAGTATAGTTTTCAACCTCAAAACCTTCTTCCGCAGCAGGCCATTCAAAATCTATCAGACTTTCATCATTTTCATTATTATAAATTACAACACCCGTAGCAGTATCTAAAGGCAAGGTTGGCGTACTTACTGAAGCTGGGACAGCCGTATTACATTGTGTAACTTCAATGTTATCAATACCCCAATAATACCCATAACTTCCAACATAACGAAACCTTATTTGAACAGATGGGTTTCCAGCTAATATTGATATATCAAGACTAGTTAACCCATCAGCTGTATAATTTTGAGCACCAGTGAAAGTTGTTATATTTTCCCAAGTAACTCCACCATCAATTGTCCCTTCAACATAACCAAAATCAGCGTTGGCGTTGTAAACTCTAAAATGATGATTAAATTTTACTATTAATTCCGAGTATTCGCTTAAATCAATAACAGGTGAAACTAAGGATGCGTCTTGAGAACCTGCTGCTCCAATACCATCACTATCTAGCAATGCATATAAACCGTCACATCCTCCATTTATCATGCCTGTATCTCCGCCGTAAGCTGGAACTCCAGTATTAGCAGTATTACCTAAAATCCAGTCTCCAACTGAACTAGGCTCTGTGGTTGTAGTCCAACCGTTAGGGAAAGACGATCCTTCAGATCCAGCCGAAAAGTCTTCGCTCAAAACTTGAGCACTCAAGGAAAATAGGGATAATAAAAAAGTTAAAAAAGTAATTTTTTTCATAGTATTTAATTTACGTAGTTAGTTAATACAAATTTAAGAAATTATTAGGTTTAGAATAAAAAAACTTAAAAAAAGATGTTATTGTCAATAAAAAAACTAATAACCATTTTTAAACATACAAAGGACTTTTGTTAACTCCGGTCATAATAAAATTGTCCATTAAGATACATCTGAATCCCAACCTGTCGATAATAAACAAATAGCGAATGTTAAGAATGAAAATAAAATATTGAAAAGACATAAATAAAAAAATACACTACAACAGTATAATCGTTTCATTGTTTTAGCAGAAAGCTCTTTTAAATACCAAACATGAATTTTATTACAAAAGATTTCTTAGATATTTATAATTTGATTACTCTTTCCTTACCCATTATAATTAGAGAGGCATTTATTTGTTAAGTGAGAGCCCATCAAAACATCCACTTGGATCTAGAGTGTTTCAATATCCATCATTGGTCGGTACCTTATTTAATAAAATTTTTTGTTTATTATCAAAAATATCGTTTTTTTGGATTAAAATTTCAATCAATGCATAAAATTTCTAGAATTTGTAAAAAAATTGCTACATCAAAATTATTCAAAAACGGTATTACCACAACCATCTTAATTGCTGGAATTTTAGTCGGTATTGAAACCTATGACATAATGGTAACAAATTATCATCAAACTTTTGAAGTTCTTGATTTAATAATATTAATAATTTTTAGTCTTGAGATTATCATTAAGATTCTTCAAGAAGGCAAACAACCGTGGAAATACTTTACAGATGGTTGGAATGTTTTTGACTTTATTATAGTTGTAAGTGTGTTCATGCCATTTGGAGGAAGCTCTATAGCTGTTTTGAGATTACTGAGATTGTTACGTGTACTTAAGCTTGTCAAAGCTCTTCCAAAACTTCAATTATTGGTCACTGCACTTTTGAGGAGTATTCCTTCAATGGGCTATGTAACTTTGTTATTGATTTTGCTATTTTATGTTTATGCCGTCGCAGGTGTTACATTCTTTGGGCACAATGACCCAGTTCATTTTAAGGATTTAGAAATAGCAATGCTTTCTTTATTTCGAATAGTTACACTTGAGGACTGGACTGACATAATGTACATCAATATGTATGGATGTGATCAATACGGCTATGATAATATCCGTGAATTATGCACAACTCCAAGCTCTTCCCCTTTGGGAGCAGCTTTGTTCTTCGTCTCGTTTGTTTTAGTTGGAACAATGGTTATTCTAAACTTATTTATTGGAGTAATTATGACTGGAATGGATGAAGCAAAACAAACATTATCTGACCACGATCAAAAAGGTAGTTTGAGTTAAAAGCCTAACCACATAACAATCTTCTTTAAATCCCATTGTATACTTGATTAAGCTATTTACAAGGTTTAGTTGCGGTTTCTTTTTTTTTTAGTACTTGTTAGAATTTACATCAGTTGGCAAAGTTAAATTCTTTTCTGCTCCTTGTTAATTACTTCACTCTTTTTAGTTATTCCACAAGCTGTTAAACAGCAAATAGTAGTTTCTTCATTGATCAACAAAAATGTAAAATAAAAGTTCACAAAAATACAATTATGTTTGTGTGATATATACACCTGCTAAGAAAAATGAATACAGAAGTCGGACTACCAATCAGCTAAGGCTATTACCCGCTTAGACAATCATATGGTCAAACTACCAAAGAAGTTTACAAATAGCTAAATTAAAAGAAGTGAATATATCTACAGTTTAGAATAAATATTTTTATAAACCTTTATCTACTAATACAATTTTAACTAAATTGGTGATTCATAACAAATAAATATCAAAAATGGAAGACAACAATCTTAAAGATGACAATCAAAAACAAACAATTATAATAAATAAATTAGAAAATAAATCTAATGGAATTGGTACCGCAGGGTTTGTTCTGTCATTGATAGCCTTATTTTTAGGATGGATCCCTATTTTTGGGTGGCTAATTTGGATTCTTGGACTTATTCTATCTTTTGTTGGGATTTTTAAAACTCCTAGAGGTCTTTCAATTGCAGGATTAATTATTTCGTTTATTGGGATAATATTATTAATTTTTGTGTTTGCTGGCTTAGCTGCTATTGGAGCTAACCTTTAACTTCAATTATTTGGTTTTAAGCCTATAGTAAGTAACAAAAAGTTAGGTTGATTCAACTATATGACACTAAACTAAAATACGCTTAAAACCCTTGTATTGTTGAGAAAACTGCATAAAAAAAGAGTAACTATTTCTAATTAATCATATAATAGATAAATCCTTTGAAATTTCGAACTCAAGTTTTAAATAAGAGATTTTTTAGAAACAATTTTAACAACAAAGACCTTATCAAAATATAAGGATTTACATCCATTTGTATGTCCTTTATTCTTTATCTCAATCCATTAATATCATATCTAGATACAAAATTCCAAACTAATTCAGATGTATTCTGATCTTGGAAAGTGGTGTTAAACCAAACATGTTCTCCTCCTATAAATTTATAATGCTCAACAGAAACTGAACTATTTCCTTGGTCATAGACATAACGTTCAATATTATTATCAGTTGTTATAGTAGGAATTAAAACTGTATTATTGAAGTTAATCCAATGGTCTAACGTACTTTGTACAGAATTCCAATCAGTACTCCCATTATAGGAAACTACACCATCAGAAGTTCCATGAAGATGTACTACTGGCATAGGATGACTGGTAGATGCTGTACAGTTTAACATTGTTCCGGAAACAGATGCCACCGCAGCAATTAAATCACTTTTATAATT
>JAQWYU010000298.1 GCA_029253805.1 Flavobacteriaceae bacterium
CTATTTTACCAATAGAGTCTAAACATAAGGTTTGGTGTAATTCCAATAGAAAACTTCTCCATTAATTGTATTGGGTCCTCTAAACTGTTATTACCTATGTATTCTTTACTAATTAAATTCTTTCTATTGAAAATATTTCTAACTGATATTCCTGCTTTAGCTCTTAATTTATTGCGCTTAGATATTTTAAAATTATATGTAGAAGAAAAATCAAGACGATGATAAATAGGTAATTTACCAGTATTAATACCATTATTAAATTCTAATCCATTACTTCTTTCATTTGCAATAGTATAGGGCTTGCCTGTTTGCCATTTCCAACCTAATGCAAATTGAAAACCATCCTGCTTATAACTCAGAGCTGTTGAAACAGAATGTGTAACATTAGATTTTGATGTAAAATCTTTGTTATTATTTAAGTTTTCAAATTTGCTCTCTGATTTATTAAAAGAATAACTTAACCAAGAGTTGAAAATACTAAATCGTTTTTTTACAAAAACATCTAATCCAACAATATTCTGCCCACCGATATTAAAACTACTATTTTCAGGATTTAAAAAACCAAGTGATAAAGCTGTAATATTTTTTAATTTTTTATAGTAGGTATCTATATCGATACTCAATCTATTTTTACTATAGATAAATCCTGCAGAAACTTGCTGACCATTTATAATGGGAAACGCATTACCATCTGCTAGTCTCCACAGTCTATTTTCTAGTGAAAGATCACTTAATATAGTTTCATCAATCTCACTGATAATTTGGTTCTTAATTTCGGCAGTGGCCTGAAATTTTAAGTTTTTTAGAAGTGGTTTATATACAACTATTCTAGGCTCTAGCCTCACAGCATCTAGTTCATTAAAATAAGTAGTTCGTAATCCGAAAGAAAGATTAAAAAGTTTTGGGTTTTTATAGTTGTACTGACCATATACACTATGCGTTTGTATCGTATTATCCTCTGTATCTAAAACAAATGAAAGGTTTGTCGTATTTAAAAACGCAAAAGCAACGTCTTTGAGTGCGTATTGGTAACCAAATGTAATTTGAGTTGCTTTTGATCGATCAATTATAACTTCTGACGAAAAACCTGAATCAAAGATAGTATTTCGCTTTTCAAAATCAGAAATCTGCGTATCACCTTCAACTGTAATAAAATTATAATTAAGCTTGTATTCAGAAAAAAAGGCATTTGTATTTTGAGTTGTTTTTTCGTTCCACTTCATCCTCCAACCTAGTCCGTAACCCATATTACTTGTTACTAGTTTGTCATTAAGTCTCCGATTGTTTTCAGTATCACCAAGAGTATAATCCAATTGATTATCAATAGAGATTATACTAGCGTAAAGACTGTTATTTTTATTGGGCTTAAAATTTAGTTTCACACTATAATCAAAAAACGAAAACATATTATTTCCATCATCAGATTTATTGATTTTTGTGCCTTCAAAAACTTTATCAGTTAATTGGTTGAATGTAAATGTATTTAATGCATCATCATAGCTTCGTCTAAAAGACCCTATAATATTTAATTTATCTTCTACAACAGGGACTTCTATTAGTGCATCTACGTTAATTCCGTTGAAACCAAACTGAGACTTTACAGTTTTAGAAATAGTAGATTTAGAGGATATATCGATAACACTCGACAAGCGTTCACCATATCGCGTATGAGTTCCTTTGTTTATAAATTTAATTTCTGAAGTTATATTTGGGTTTAATGGAGAGATCATACCAAATAGATGACCTTTGTGATAAATATTTATACCATCCCAAATCAATCTATTTTGATCTGAAGATCCGCCTCTAACAAAAAAACCGGAAGCAGTCTCATTGGGACTTAAAACTCCTGGTAACAACTGAACACTTTCCAAAATATCTGGCTCAGTAAGACCAGGTAAAATACCTAATTTTGAAGGTAAAAGCTTAAAAGAGGCATCATTGTTTTTTTCAATACCTTTTGTTAGATAACTGCGTACGATGACTTTATCGAGCTCATTTACATCTATATTTTCCTTCAAAAATTGGTTAATAATGATATAGCGATTATTTACTATTTTATAACTAAGCTTAACAGGAAACTCTAAAGCTTGTAAAACTTCCCTCAAGGTACGTTTTTGTCTTTTTAGTGATATACGCTTGTTAATTATGTCATTATCATTGTAAGAAAATAGCACATCATAAGTATATTCTATCTTAGTAAAAGCTTCTGCAACTGATTCATCTTTAAACTCAATGTAAAAAGCCTCTTCTTGCGAAGAGGCTAATGATGGGAGTAATATTAAAAAACAGACATAGATTAACCTCATTTTTAATATCTCAGTTTAATTTTTCGTTTTTCTTTTTGATTATACCTGATTTTTAGTGCATCAAAAACAGTAATTAAAGCAATATTGAGATTTTCATGTGGGAAGCTACCTGAAAAAATTGTTGAATCATTAATTAATTCTGAATCTATTTTAATATTGTATTGGTCTTCAAGAGCTGTAATTACATATTTAATTGGTACACTCTTAAATGTACTTTCTCCGTCAATCCAAGTTGGTTTTGAAAGTTGAGTGGTTGAAGATTCCAATGAACTTTCATTAATTTTCCTAAAACTATTTGTTGGTAATAAAATATAATCTAATGAATTCGAATTTACACTTACCTTACCTTCATAACACACAACATCAAAAAAGTCGTCTTTAGAATTTACATTAAACTGGGTTCCTAAAACTACAACTGAACCATTATTTGTATTAACAGTGAAAGTACTCCCCTTTTCGACCTTAAAATAAGCTTCGCCATCTAAGGTTAATTGTCTATTTTCTTTCCAATCAACTTCATTAAAGGTAATGGTGGATTTAGAGTTTAAAATTACTTCAGAGCCATCTAAAAGTGAAATAGTTTTAGTTTCACCAAAATTAGTTTTGTGTGTAATGAGATCAGTTGTAAAAATTGAAAATAAGCCAAATAATAAAATAATCGAAGCCGCAACTCCAATAGACCAACTTATAGGGTGCAACTTACGAACTGTAGTCTTTTTGTTAGCAGTCTTATCTTTTATTTTATTAAACGAATCTTTGATTGATGCATTTAATTGATTCGAAACTTCAAATCCTTTTCGCATCTTTAAATAAGAACTGTAATCAGCCTCACTTATACGGTTTTTTAATTCTGCATCAGAAATTTTACCTTCTAACCAGTTTGCTAAAAAAGTTTCATCGTTACTATTTGAATTCTGTTTTTCCATACTATTTCTACACTTATGACAACTAACTACACAAATACCCTACTTTATGGCTTTAGTTAAACGTTACCTATTTTTTTTCTGATTACAACCAAGGCTTGATGCATTCGTTTTTCCACAGCTTTTAGACTAATATTTAAATGTAGAGCAATCTCTTTATATTTCTTTTTTTCAATTCTATTCATTAAAAAAACCTCACGCTGTTTTTCTGGTAAGTTCGCAATAGTCGATTCTAACTTTTCCATAAACTCCTTTTCTAGCATAATAAATTCAGGGGATTCGTTAGTACTTTCTCTTTTGTTGTATTTGCCGTAGTTTTGAACCACTTTTTGATGCTTTACCTCATTTAAAAAAATATTATTAGCAATACTATAAATATAACTCTTCACCTTATCATAATCTACATTATTACAATTCTCCCAAAGCTTAATAAACACCTCCTGCAAAATATCTTCTGCTTTGTCTAAATCTTGGGTTTTATAAAAAAGAAACCGTCTTATATCTTTTGCATGGGCGTTATATATAGCCTCAAAAATTTTCGACTCACATATATTACGATTATCTTTATCCATTAAACTAGTTATTATTTGAAGTCAAAACTATGAAAAAAATAGTTTAAGAAAAAAGTAGGGTTTTTATTTATTAAATTGTCTTAATACCGATAAACCGAACAAATGTTTAATTAAAAATAAAAAAATGAAGAATTTTAAACTTTCAATTTTTGGTATTCTAATATTGCTTTTGGCTTTTACGTCTTGTAATAACGAAGACGCTATTGTTGATACACACCAAAACACTGAGGAAAGCGAATCAATTACAACTACATTAGGAAGACTAAGTCAACAATACGACGAAAATGGCAATGTAGACCAAGCGAATAACCCTGCTGGTAATATTGTTTTTGATTTTTGTTTCGACTTTGTATTTCCAATCGATCTTTCGTTTAATACAGGTACCACAGTTACTGTAAATAGTTTAGACGAACTTATAGATATTTATTCTTCTTCAACAGAAAATTTATTTATAAATGGGATCGCATTCCCTTTTCAAGTTGAGACATACAATGAAAATAGTAATGCTCTAGAAATAGAGACAATTAATAACGAAGATGAATTTTTTAGTTTACTTGAAGACTGTAATTTTGACGATATCGATGATTGTTCTTGTATTGAAGAATATGACCCTGTTTGTGTTAATGTTACAGATTTGGATGGTGAAACATATACAATTTCATACCCCAATTCGTGTCATGCTATCTGCGATGGATTCAATGAAGAAGATTTTAGTGTAGAATGCGAAGAGAACTTTGATATAGGTGGAAGTGAATGTTTTGAATTTGTATATCCTATTTCAATAATATTAGATGAAGTAGATACTGTAACTGTAAATTCAAGGGAAGAATTATTTAATATTATTTACGGAGCTTATCATATTGGTTTAGTGTTTCCATTAGATATTATCACTGAAGAAGATAATACAGTAGCAGCACTGACAATTAATAGTTATAACGAACTGGAAGCTATAATAGAAGATTGCTTTGGCGATGATTATGGTGTTATCGATTGCTCCATTGGAGACATCACAAATACTTTAGCCGATTATTGTTGGGCAATTGAATTTACTGACACTAATAATGAATTCTCCTATAACTTAAACAGTGATGGTACATATCAATTGCAAGATATTGGAGGTAATTCAGGTGGTGGTGTTCTTACATCTGGGGTATGGAATGTACTCGCTGGAAATAATACTTATTATGTTACTTTAAACGCAGAATTAGAAGAATATAATGATGAATGGGTGGTTACTGATTGTGATTCGGACCTAGGTTATGCTTACATAGAAATGCAAAGTCTTGTATATCCCCAAGCTTACATTTATTATGT
>JAQWYU010000299.1 GCA_029253805.1 Flavobacteriaceae bacterium
ATAGAATTTGGAGAAAAACCAGTAGTTCTTATATGTGCTGTATAATCTCCAGGACCTGCAATTTTACTTGCAATAATAACTTGATCTCTTGTTTTATTTTTACTGAGCCAACTGCCAATGTATTTACTAGTTAGACCTTGTGTTTCAGCTGTAGCAGGTACTGGATATAGTTCTGCAGTATCGATAAAGTTAACGCCTTGCCTCAATGCAAATTCTAATTGCTTATGCGCTTCGGTTTCAGAGTTTTGGTTTCCCCAAGTCATAGTGCCTAAGCAAATTTGACTTACTTTAATGTTGGTGTTTGGTAGTGTGGTATATTTCATTAATTGGTTTTTAAAAGCTTAGATATCTCATCTAATTTTGGGGTAAGTACCACTTCAATACGTCTATTTTTTGCCTTTCCATCACTAGAATTATTAAGAGTTATAGGAGCATATTCACTACGACCGGCTGCTGTTAGATTTTCAAGTTTTATATTTTGGTTTTCACTCAATATTTTAACAATTGCAGTAGCTCGTTTAGTTGATAAATCCCAATTGTTTGCAATGTGTCCATTTCCTGAAAAAGGATCGTTATCTGTGTGACCTTCAATAAGAACAGCAATTTCAGGGTTATTAGCTAATACCAAGCCAAGTTGTTCAATTGCTTTACGACCATCGGATCCAACTGCCCAACTGCCTGACTCGAAGAGTAACTTATTTTCCATTGATACATACACTTTTCCGTCGCGTTGTTCTACTGTCAAACCTTTGCCTTCAAAAGCGGTTAATGCATTTGATATAGCATTTTTTAAATTACGCATAGCTTGGTCTTTGGAACTGATTAGTGTTTCCAGTTCTGTTATTCGCTTAGAACGTTTTTGCATATCAGATTCAAGTTTCAACAAACGATTATTTTCTGCAGTCAAGGCAAGCTCTTTTGCTTCTAATTGCGCTAAAAGTTCTCTATTTTTCTGGATATTATTTGCAATTTCTTTTGAGCTGTTTTGTTCGAGGGCTAAATAGGAATTATCTAGGTTGTCATATTTTTTTTGAAGCGCCACATAGTCTTGTTCCAATGAATTTTGATTAACTAATAGAGCATCATAAAGTATTTGTATTTGATCAAGTTTATTCTGAAGTAAATTTTTCTCGTTTATAATTAAATCGTTTTCAGAGCTAAGATTGTCATACTCATTTTTTAGCGTTGTATATTTTCCGTCTAATTCTTTATATATTTTTGAAGAAACACAAGAACTGGATAGGGCAATAATAACGGACAAAATTATGATTTTCTTTAACATGATAATTATTTTTTATTTTTTTAATTCAACTAATACTGGGCAGTGGTCGCTATGAACAGCTTCAGATAATATAACGGCTCTTTTTAGCTTTTCTTGTAAAGATGACGCAATTAATGTATAGTCTAGTCGCCATCCTTTATTTTTAGCGCGGGAGTTAGCGCGATAACTCCACCAGCTATAATTGTGAGGCTCTAAATTAAATTGTCGAAACGCATCAACAAAACCTTGCTTTAAAAACTCACTCATCCATGCTCTTTCTTGGGGAAGGAATCCAGATGTGTTTTTATTTCTTACAGGGTCATGAATATCTATCGCTTCATGACATATATTATAATCCCCACAAACAATAAGATTTGGTATATCTTTTTTTAATTTATTTATATATTCTTGAAATAAATCCATGTATTCTAGTTTGTGTTCCAGCCTAGCTAGATTAGTGCCTGAGGGTAAGTAAAGACTCATAACTGACAAATCTTCAAAGTCAGCACGAATATTGCGCCCCTCAGAATCCATAGATTCAATTCCAGTTCCAAAAACAACATTAATTGGTTTAGTTTTTGACAATATTGCTACTCCACTGTAGCCTCTTTTCTTAGCGCTAAACCAGTAATTATATTTATAACCAGCCTGCTCAAAGATACTCAAATCTAGCTGTTCTTTTTCTGCTTTTATTTCTTGCAAACAGATAACATCTGGATCAGCGTTTTTCAGCCAATTGATGAACCCTTTTTTAAGAGCCGCCCTGATTCCATTGACATTGTAAGAAATAATTTTCATGTAATATTGCTGTAATTTCAGCTAAAATAATTAATAGAGTACTTTTACCCTAAATATTTAGCCTTGTTTTAACGAAAAATATCAACAAAATATTTTTGTTTTTTTTCAGTTTAAGAGTAGTAATGAAGTATTTTTTTGTCATTTTATTTCTTTTATCTTTTGCTGAGAGTTCATCTCAACAGTCAAACTCGCTATATAGAATTAAATCATTGGCAGTTAAGGATTCTATAAAATTAGATTCAGTTAGCATTAATCCGTCATCATTTTTCGTAACTAGCTTGATGAACAAACGTATTTCTCCGTCTTCGTACATTGTAGATTTTCAAAATGCATCTTTAAAATTTGTGAGACCAATAATTCACGATTCTATACGAGTTAACTATTTAAGCTATCCTTCTTTTATGACCATGACATATCAAGAAGTAGATGACTCACAAATTATTAATCGTACAGGAAACTTACAGAAGCTATATAAATTGTCTATGCCTAGTGAGACCTATTCAGTTTCCCCTTTTGATGGCTTGATTTCATCAGGAAGTTTATCAAGAGGCATAACTGTGGGTAATAATCAAAACTCTGTTCTAAATAGTGAATTAGACCTTCAAATAAGCGGAAAGCTAAATAATAAAGTTACCCTTAGAGCTTCCATTCAAGATTCAAATATTCCATTGCAGGAAAGTGGCTACTCGCAACGTTTGGATGAGTTTGACCAGGTTTTTATTGAGCTTTTTAGCGATAAATG
>JAQWYU010000300.1 GCA_029253805.1 Flavobacteriaceae bacterium
GTTCATTTTGAGGCTTAGATTTGTCCTCTTGTTCTAACCGTTGTTCTAAAAAAGTAAGGTCCTCTATATTATTATTTAAGATGTAGCTAATCACATATTTCATGAAATCTTCTGCTAGATCCATATTACCCGCTAAATCCATAAAAGCAACTTCGGGTTCGATCATCCAAAACTCTGACAAATGTCGAGAAGTATTTGAGTTTTCAGCTCTAAATGTTGGGCCAAAAGTGTAAACCTTACCAAGTGCCATAGCATAAGTTTCTGCTTCAAGTTGACCAGATACAGTTAGATTTGTTTCTTTTCCAAAAAAATCTTTCGAGTAATCAACCATTCCGTCTTCATTAAGAGGTGGGTTTTTTGGGTCCAAGGTTGTTACTCTAAACATCTCACCAGCTCCTTCAGCATCACTTCCAGTAACTATTGGCGCATGCATATAATAAAATCCATTTTTATGAAAATATGAATGAATTGCAAAAGATAGTGAAGAACGAAGTCGCATAACAGCACTGAACGTATTTGTCCTTGCGCGTAAATGTGATTGTTCTCTTAAAAACTCTAAGGAATGGCGTTTTGGCTGTAAAATAGTTTTAGAAACTTCTTCAGGATTGGCATCTCCTAAGATTTCTAAAGAACTAACTTGAATCTCCACCGACTGTCCTTTACCCAGACTTTCAACCAAGCTTCCTTTGATATGTACGGCGGCACCAGTTGTAATACGTTTTAGCAATTTCTCATCCATACTTTCAAAATCTACAACACATTGAATATTTTGAAGACAAGACCCATCATTTAGTGCAATAAATCGGTTCGCTCTAAATGTTCTAACCCATCCTTTTAATTCAATATTGATGTGTTTTTGCCCGTGAGTTAGTAAATTCGCAATGGAGGGGATGGTCATAAGTATATTTTTTGATAGTGCAAATATAAAATTTTAAGCTAAATTATAATCTTCTGTTTTTGTCTTCTTGACGAGGCTCTTCTTCAGGTATAATATTTAAAGTAGGTTTTTTTAATATCTTTTTGTTAGCGATGCTACGTTCAAGTGATAGTAATAGACAAGGTAATAGTAATAAGTTAGCCAGCATTGCTAGTAAAAGAGTTGCAGAAATCAAGATACCTAACGCTACAGTACCTCCAAAATTAGATGTGACGAAAACTGAAAATCCAAAGAACAAGACAATCGATGTGTAGAACATACTAAGCCCAGTCTCTCTAAGCGCAGCGAACACTGACTTTTTAATCGCCCATTTGTTTGCTAGCAGCTCTTGTCTGTATTTAGCTAAAAAGTGAATCGTATCATCTACAGAAATTCCAAACGCAATACTAAAAACTAATATAGTGGAAGGTTTTATTGGTACCCCGAAATAACCCATCATTCCTGCTGTGATCAGTAGTGGAAGTAGGTTAGGGATCAATGAAACAATAATCATTCGAAATGAGCGAAACATATAAGCCATAAAAAGAGAAATCAAAAATATAGCTAAAGCTAAAGACAAGATTAAGTTTCTAACTAAATATTTTGTCCCTTTTTGAAATAGATATGCTTTACCGGTAAGAGATATGTCGTAGCGTTCTTTAGGAAATAACTTATCAATTTCTGAAATAATATTTTCTTCAATTCGCTCCATTTTATCAATTCCAGTATCCTTCATGAAAGATGTAATGCGCGCATAACGCCCTGTGCTGTCTACAAAGTTCTTTAGTAAATCAACATCTGAAGATGCATTCTTTGCATAGGATAGAATAAAGTTATTTTCTTGTGCTGTTGGAAGCTGGAAATATTTAGGATTGCCATTATAATATGCTTGTTTAGAATATTTAACCAAACTAACTACCGATATTGGTTTTGACAGTTCTGGAATTTCAACTATTAAATTTTCTAGTTTGCTCATTCGTTTCAAGGTAGTTAGTTTCATCACCCCTTTTTTACGTTTTGTGTCAATAAAGATTTCTAGTGGCATTACCCCATTGAATTCACTTTCATAAAATTCTATATCGCTGTAGAACTCTGCTGTTTTTGGCATATCCTCAATGAGACTTCCAGTTGCTTTTATTTGAAATATTCCAATTATACTAACAGCAAGCAAGATCACAGCTGATGAGTAAATAGCAATATTATGCTGTTTAACGGTCCGGTCAATCCAATCTCCTAATTGATTAATCCATTGCTTGTTTAAGTGTTGTAAATGCCTCTCTTTAGGGATTGGCATAAAACTATATATGATTGGGATAATAAATAAGCATAGTAAAAAAATAGCTATAATACTTAGGGAAGCCACGATACCAAACTCGGTTAATAATTTACTTTGAGTTATAATAAAAGTTGCAAAACCAGAAGCAGTAGTCACGTTTGTCATCAAGGTTGCGTTTCCAACTTTAGAAATGACACGCTGAAGTGATTTAGCTTTGTTACCGTGTTTATTAACTTCATGCTGATACTTATTAATTAAGAAAATACAGTTAGGAATTCCAATAACGATGATTAAAGGAGGAATTAGTGCTGTAAGAGCAGTTATTTCGTATTCTAGGAAACCTAATATCCCAAAGGTCCACATCACTCCAATAATGACAATAGTCATAGATATAAAAGTAGCTCTGTATGACCTAAAAAAGAAAAAGAAAATAAGCGAAGTGACCAGAATAGCAGCCATGATAAATACGCTAATCTCGTCTACAATATTTTGAGAGTTAAGCGTGCGTACATAGGGCAACCCTGAAACTCTAACATCAAGGTTATATTTATCTTCAAAATCTTTTACTCTAGGAATTAATTGCTCTAAGACAAATGCCTTTCGCTCAGGAGTATTGACAATTGCTTTTTTGAGGTATATAGCGCTTCTGATCGCTTCAGAATCTTTGTTGAATAGTATATTGTCGTAAAAAGGATATTGCTCAAATAGAGCTTTTTTAAGTTTATTTAGTTCGAGCTGAGATTTTACCGAGTCTGTAATAAAAGGAACGAGGTCAAACTGTTTTTTTGATTTATTTTTCACAAGCTTTTGGAGGTCCTTGATCGCAATAACTGCCTCTACACTAGGGTTATCATTAAAGCTTTTCGAAAAATCATTCCAGGCATTTAATTTATCTACAGTTAGTAATGTACTGTCTTTAACGCCCATCACAATTAAATTACCTTCTTCCCCAAAGATATCTAAGAAGTTGTTATATTCAATATTGATTGGGTGATCATCTGGAAGCAAGTTCGCCTCAGTATATGTGAAACGCATTTTGTTCCACTGAAGACCAAAGAGTACAGTCGTAAGGACGACTAGAAATAAAATTATGAATCGATTCCTGAGAATGAGCCTGGCAGCTGTTTCCCAAAATCCAATTGAAAAGAGTTTAAACATAGCAATTTTAATGCCGCTAAAGTAAATAAAATGAATTTAAAACATAAAGATTAGCTAGTCAACTTCCCATAAAGAAAAGTTAAAAACTATACTGTAAGAATTTCTTTTTCTTTTTTAGAATAAAGATCATCTACTTTTTTGACATAAGAGTCTGTTAGTACTTGGACGTCCATTTCAGCATTTTTTTGGACGTCTTCGGATGTGTCCTCTGATTTTTTAATATCTGTATTAGCTTCTTTTCTTGCAGATCGAATTGAGATTTTTGCTTCTTCAGCTTCTAATTTAGCTTGTTTTGCTAGCTCACGGCGGCGCTCTTCAGTTAAGGGGGGTACGCTAATGATAATTGTTTCACCATTGTTCATTGGATTAAAGCCTAAGTTGGCAATCATTATTGAGCGTTCTATTTCTTGTAACATTCCTTTTTCCCACGGCTGAACAGTTATTGTCCTACCGTCAGGGGTATTAACATTTGCAACTTGAGTTAGAGGGGTCTGGGAGCCATAATAATCAACCATTACGCTTCCTAGCATAGCTGGACTTGCTTTTCCTGCACGTATATTCACAAATTGTTTTTCTAGATGTCTTAACGCACTTACCATTAATTCTTTTGCACTTTCTAATATAAAATCTATCTCTTCGCTCATTTTAAACGCTTTAAATATCTAAGTATTTTAACTCACTGTAGTTCCAATTGTATCACCAGCTACGATTTTAAGCAGATTGCCGTTAGTATTCATGTCAAACACAATAATTGGCAAATCATTTTCTTGACTTAATGTGAAAGCCGTAGTATCCATTACCTTTAAACCCTTTTGGAGAACATCTTTAAAGCTAATACTATCAAATTTAACGGCAGTTTTATCTTTTTCAGGATCTGCACTGTAAATTCCATCAACTCGTGTTCCTTTCAGAATTACATTAGCTTCAATTTCAATAGCTCTCAAAACAGCTGCTGAATCTGTTGTAAAATATGGATTTCCTGTGCCGCCTCCAAAAATAACAACACGTCCTTTTTCCAAATGTCTAATAGCACGGCGTCGGATAAACGGCTCTGCAACTTCATTAATTTTTATTGCTGACTGAAGACGTGTTGGGACTCCAACATTTTCTAAAGCGCTTTGCAAGGCCAATCCGTTAATGACGGTCGCTAGCATTCCCATATGATCTCCTTGTACACGGTCCATACCTTTACCAGCTCCAGCAACTCCTCTAAAAATATTACCACCTCCAATAACAATCGCTACTTGAACTCCTTGATTTGTTAGTTGTTTAATTTCACCAGCATAATCTGATAATCGATCTGAGTCAATTCCGTAGTTTTGGCTTCCCATTAGGGCTTCTCCAGAAAGTTTGAGTAAAACTCTTTTGTAAGTCATAGCTATAGTTAATGTAACACAAATATAAACAATATCTTAAATCCAAAAATAGTAAACACTACGAATTCTCATTTGTTTTGCATTTACCCTATAGTTAGAATTAGAGAAAGGTATCTTTATACCAAAAAAAAGCCTCGATATCTATCGAGGCTTTTTAAAAGTTATAATAAGTTTATCCTAAGGAAACACGTTTAAATTCAGTAATCTCTATTTCACCGTAACTAGCAACGTATTTTGCAACTTTTACTTTATCGTCTTTAATAAAGTTTTGGTCCAGTAAGCATTGCTCTTGGTCTAGCGTGGTATTATCAGAAATGAAACGTTCCATTTTTCCAGGCAATATTTTATCCCAAATCTGTTCAGGCTTACCTTCTGCTTTTAATTCTGCTTTAGCCGTACCCTCAGCTTTTGTTAGAACATCGTCAGTCAATTGAGCCATTGAAATGTATTGAGGGACGTTTTTGAGAGTTTTACCTAAACGCCCCAATTCGATATTGTCTTTTTCAATAACAGCAATTCTAGCCTCTGTTTCAGAAGCAATAAACCCAGCATCAAAATCTTTATACGAAAGGGTTGTTGCACCCATTGAAGCAACTTGCATCGCAAGATCCTTCACAAGAACAGCAGCGTTATCAGTGTTTGAAGATTGACCAACCACAGCAGCAATTTTGTTGATGTGTACATAAGAACCTACATAGGGAGCTTCTACTTTTTCAAAAGCTTTGATGTCTAATTTTTCGCCAATAACTCCTGTTTGTTCTATCAGTTTTTCAGCCACAGTCATGCCTCCGAAATCGGCCATCAAAAATGACTCTTTAGAATCCTGAGTTAGCGCAATATCACCAAA
>JAQWYU010000301.1 GCA_029253805.1 Flavobacteriaceae bacterium
GCTGATATATTTGGAGACGTAAATCCTAATATCATACGATATAAAAAACCGGTTTTTTATATCGTATGATATTAGGATTTACGTCTCCAAATATATCAGCGCTTAACATTGGGTTAAATCTACGCTCCTCTTTTGGAGTAACTACATCTAAGTATTGCTTATCAATTTCTTCAATAAAACGAGAAGGTTCCGAGTCTACTAATTTCCCCCATCTATATCTAGATAGTGCATAGGTAAGATAGGCTTGTTTTTCTGCACGTGTTAATGCAACATAAAATAATCTACGTTCTTCTTCAAGCTCATTCCTGGTGTTCATACTCATCGCACTAGGAAATAAGTTTTCTTCTAATCCAACTACATAAACATATTCAAACTCTAGTCCTTTAGCTAGATGAATTGTCATAAGTGCTACTTTATCACTCTCTTCACCTTCCTCATTGTCTAGATCTGTAGCCAAAGCTACATCTTCCAAAAATTCAGTTAGTGAGCCTGTTGAATCTGCTATTTCCAATTGACCCTCAACAAAATCCTTAATACCATTGAGAAGTTCTTCAATATTTTCCATTCGGCTAATTCCTTCAGGTGTTCCATCTTTTTTAAACTCCTTAATTAATCCACTTATTTTGCAAACGTTTTCGGCTAAATCAAATGCATTAGTAGTTTTGCTCATGACTTGAAAACTTTCAATCATTGTAGCAAAGTTTTGTAGTTTAGTTTTAATACCAGTGTTTATATTGATATCAAGATTATTTATGTTTCTTAAGATCTCAAAAATAGATTGGTTGCATTCATTTGCATAAACAACTAATCGATCAATAGTGGTTTGACCTATGCCGCGAACAGGGAAGTTAATAATTCGTTTCAATGCTTCTTCGTCAGCAGGGTTTATTATAATTCTAAGATAGGAGAGAACATCCTTTATTTCTTTTCGTTGATAAAAAGAAAGTCCTCCATATATTCTGTAATCAAGGCCTCTTTTTCGTAAAGCATCCTCTATCGATCTTGACTGAGCATTTGTTCTATATAAAACTGCGAAATTACCATTTTTAGATTGATTTCTCATCTTGTTATCAAAAATAGAACTTGCTACATAACGTCCTTCATCTCCATCTGTTAATGAACGATTAACAGTGATTTTTTTTCCAACTTCATTAGCAGTCCAAACAACTTTTTCTAATTTATTTTGGTTTTTTTCAATGATCGAGTTAGCAGCATTAACAATATTTTTTGTTGAACGATAGTTTTGTTCGAGTCTAAACATTTTTACATTTTGATAGTCCTTTTGAAAGTTTAATATGTTGTTGATGTTGGCACCACGAAATGCATATATACTTTGAGCATCATCACCGACAACACATATGTTTTGAAAACGATCTGAAAGAGCTCTAACAATTAAATATTGAGAATGATTAGTATCTTGATACTCGTCAACTAGTATGTAACGAAATCGGTCCTGATATTTTGCCAGTACTTCTGGAAATCTAGTTAATAATTCATTAGTTTTAAGTAATAAGTCATCAAAATCCATAGCACCAGCTTTGAAACATCTAGAAACATATTCCTTATAAATTTCACCTATCTCTGGGCGTTTAGACATACTATCTGCTTCTTTAAGTTCAGGATTTTGAAAGTAAGCTTTGACAGTTATTAAACTGTTTTTGTAGGAAGATATTCTAGAATGAACTTGCTTATACTTATACACATCTTTGTCTAGCTTTTTTTCTTTAATAATAGACGAAATTAATCGCTGAGAGTCCTGTGTGTCATAAATTGTAAAATTAGATGGGTAACCAAGTCTTTCTGCTTCAATTCTTAAAATTTTAGCAAATACAGAATGAAAAGTCCCCATCCACAAGTTCTTAGCTTCACTATCACCCACAATAGATGATATTCTTAATTTCATTTCTCGAGCAGCCTTATTAGTGAATGTAAGAGACAAAATATTAAAAGGATCAATGCCTTCACTCATTAAATAAGCGATACGATAGGTTAAGACTCTTGTTTTTCCAGAACCAGCACCCGCTATTACTATCATAGGTCCTTCTTTTTGTAAAGTAGGAGCTAATTGAGCTTCGTTAAGTTGGTTTAAATATTGTTTCAAATTTGAATTTTTGTAACTGTGAAATTAAGTAATGTTAATTATAATTTTAAAATTTACTAACTTAAATTATGAACAATTTTCAAATGTAATATTTGGTTTTTTTTAACTATGTAAAGTAATTTATCTTCTTATGTATTAATATAATTATTAACTTGGCAACTATTAGTTGGATAATTTTTAATTAAATGGATTTTTTAGAAAATAATTTTAAATGGTTTTTTGCTTTTTTAGCTTTAATTATAATTTATAAACTTTTAAAAGACTATTTGAGACATCAAAATAATAATAAATTCCTTTCTGGAAATGATTCAATAAAAAGTGATGTTCTTAAGATTAAGCTTCAAGCATATGAACGTTTGGCTTTGTTTTTAGAGCGCATATCATTAACTAATTTACTAACTAGGGTACATCCAATTTCTTCTAAAAAAGAAGATTATCAATATCTTTTGACTCAAACCATTGAACAGGAGTTTGAACACAATATATCACAACAAATTTATGTTTCTGAGGAGTGTTGGCATTTCATATTAACAGCTAAGAATTCCAATATTCAATATATAAGAAATTGTGATATCTCTAACACTACATTAACTGCAGATAATTTTAGAGAACTGGTGTTGACTAGGACGATAAAAGAAACATCTTCTACCAGCATTGCTTTATCTTTTCTAAAAAATGAAGTCAATAAATTTACTTCCTTATAAAAAATTTATCAACTAATTAATGATTGTTGGTTTATCAATTGGATAATTACTTTTTACTACAATGAAGCTAGATATCGCATAATAGGCATGAATATTTGATGACGTTGATAAAAGATCATTTGTCCATGGTTCAAACTCATAATCAAAGCTAAAAGTAGTTCCTGCTAAACTAGCCTCCAATGAGTTAATTCGATTTGGAACTGCCATCCCAGGGCACCATCCAGCTCTGTCTGGAGCCCAATTACCATTTTGTGGACTGACTGGATTAGTCACACAACCTATAGGGCCCATATAATGCTGAAATTCTTGGTTATTATTAATTTTAACACTGTGAGTTCTGTAACACCACTCAGCACATGGCCTTCCGTTTGAATCATTTGGTGTAGCGTGACCCCATCCTGTAATAATTGTTCGTAAATGCACACTTTCTGTGTTTGAAGGCACAAACACATCCTTTGATAAATCAAATGCTGAAGCATCTTCCCCATATATAACTCCAGCCAATGAATTATTATTGTATTGAACTATTGGTGCTATTTCATAATATTGATAATCAGGTGTTCCTTCAACATAGTCAAAATCTACACTTAATTCCCAACCATCACTTCCCCAAACTTCAATAAAGGCTTTAAGCTCAACATTCCCTGTAAGTAATGATTTAAAGTCAGTTACGTCAATTTCTAATCCACGCTCTAGTTGACCTGTGCCAACTCCATAAGGAGTAATGTAACGCCCTATTTCATACCAATTGTTTGTAGAATTATCTCTTACTAAAATATTTGAATACACATCCCATTCGTTACATCCGCCTGAAGGACAATCTAATTGTAAGTACATAATAATTGATTCAATATTTGTTGTATCATCATGGAGTGTATAAGTTTGTGAAGACGATTGACTAAAACCACCTCCATAGGCTAACCGAGTTTCATTAAATGCCTGATAATTATACACCATTGGAATGCCTGTACCAACTAATTCTACAGAAATAGTAGTTAATTCTTCACTATTAAACTCTAAAACATTTAATGATTCGCCAATCTCAGAAGGTTGAAAACGTACATACAAAACAAAGTCTTCATTTGCAGTTTGTTGATCAATTTGTAATGAAGAATTATAGTTAATATCATCTAAAGAAATTAAAAATTGACCATCTGAAGATATATTTAAAAATGAAGTTAAATTATTTGCAGTAATTTCAATAGGTAATGATTCAGATATAGTTCCAACAATTGTATCATTGAAAAATAATTCAGAATAATTTACACTTAAATTGGGATCAGTTCCAATAGCGTTAGCAATTAGGTTAACTGATTGAGAATTCGCATTTGTACTAGTAAATATTAAGCTTTCTGAAATCTGACCAATAGCGTCCTCATTTGGTGCAAACCTAACGTACAATAACTGTGAGTTAATTTGATTATTTATAGTTTGGACATTAATCTCTGATTCAAAGTTCTGACCATCTAAGGAAATTTCAAAATTAGAACCAATATTTATATCTAAAACATCTGATAAATATAATCCACTGAAAGTTAGTGTTTTAGTTTCTGAAAACATAAGTATTTCAGTGTCAGAAAATGTTAGTGTTTGAGTACTAACTGAAAGTGAGGGAGTAGCATCCTCTTCAGAAGAGTTATTTCCTGTGTTATCACTACTACAATTGAATAAAAAAAATACTGAAGTAATTACACTAAAATAATTTATAGATCTTATTAATTTGTTCATAACGTTTAAAAAATTTAAAAAAACAAGTTAGACATTTTTAAATAAACGGCGATAAAAACTACTAACTTAGTTGCGTCAATTATAGTTATTTAAATTAAGTAATTTATTAAGAATTTAATAAACCCAGCTTCTGTTCTTCAAACTCCTATAGAATATCTAAAGGGAGTAGGTCCTAGTCGTGCTAAAATATTACGCAAAGAACTTGAAATTAATACTTATCAAGACCTTATAAATTTATTTCCAAATAGATATATTGATCGCACACGTTTTTATAAAATATCAGAATTACAATC
>JAQWYU010000302.1 GCA_029253805.1 Flavobacteriaceae bacterium
CATAGAGAACGGTGTCACCAACTTTCACTGTAATTGGATCATCTTTGGTGCCTTTCCCAACAGCAGCTACATTTCCTTTTTGGGGTTTTTCTTTAGCATTATCAGGAATAATAATTCCAGAAGCAGTTTTTGTTTCTGCTTGCATAGGTTCGATTAAAACTCGGTCAGCTAAAGGTTTGATTTTTAAAGCCATAGTATTATGTTTTTATATTTGCATTAAACTGTTCTAAAATTATGCCATGATGATTAAACTGACAAAGTTTCATAAACAGAAATGTCAACATTTGGTATTGGCATTTAAAAAAAGTAATATCTATTGGTCTGAGTTCTCTGTTTGAGGAACAGGACTCTGGGTAGGGACCGTTATTGGTTGAGAATTTGTCGTAGAGGAGTTTAAGTCTAATGCTTTTGACTCTTGAACATTGTCAGTATTTCCTATGGCAATATTTGATAACAATATTAGCACCAGTAGTAAAGTTGCTAATGCCCAAGTGCTTTTATCTAAAAAGTCAGATGTTTTTTTTACTCCTCCAACTTGTTGGCTCCCGCCTCCACCAAAAGAGGAGGAAAGACCACCGCCTTTAGGGTTTTGAACCATGATAATAACTACAAGCAAAAAAGCTACTACGACAATTAGAACTAGAAATATAGAAAACGTACTCATTTTAAATTATTTTTTTTTAAAACCTTTATCGATTCAATTTGGATTGCAAATAAACTACTTTTTTCTGGATATTTCAAACTTAAAATTTGGTACGATTGAATAGCTTTATCATAGTTATGTTGTTCTACATATATTCTTGCTAATGTTTCGGTCATTAAATTTTCGTCATCAATAATTTGATCTTCAGCCTTGTTTGTAAGTTTAGAGTTTTTATCAATAGGGTTTAGTTTGGGTTTGTTAGCAATAAACGCATCTATAAGAGCAAACTTTTCATCTTTACTAAATTCTTTGGATGTGTTTGTTGAATCTGAACGATTAATGGGGGTTTTTTTAGTAAGACTCAACCATTCAGAAAAAGAGTACGTTTCATTTTTGTTAAACTCTAGTGGACTTCCAAGCCCTAGCTTGGAAACTGATTGAGATTCATTTTTTGTTAATATTTGGTTATCTACTAATTTGTTTTTAGGTTCTTCCTCGTTGTTGTTTGTATTTGATATCTCTAGAAAGTCATTAACTTCAATAGACTTTATTAAATTTAAATTTTGTTTTATTTGTGTCGAAATATCACTTTGTAAAAATATATCTGAAGTTATGTACTCAAACAATATACTTCTATCTGTAGTGTGGGCTGCCGTTATTTTAAGTTCTTGATTGTATTTAAAACTCCCCAAATCCTTAAGCCCTTTAAGTTGTATTGCTCTGGCAGATTGAAAGTACGGAAAATCCTCGATGATAGCCGATATGTCGCCAATTTGAGTTTTATCCAAGTTTGTTGGGTTATTCAATAAATATGTAAAATCGGATATATTCATAAATTTACCAATTAGCTAGTGAGGCATTAACAACATCTTGAGTAATTCTTTTAAATATTTCTTCAAGAGCAGTAGTTTTCTGAGAGCCTATAAGTTGTGCGCTACCTTCAAAATCAAAGAAAAAACTAAACCTTTTTTCAAAATCTGCATCTTCATCATTTTTATTTACAAAGCGAACATTTATACCAATTGTCAAACGGTTTTGTGCAGCTGTATTTCTTGATGTTGATGTAGTAGGAGAGATTCTGTATTCAACAATCTCTCCTTCATAAAAAATATCTCCATTGGATTTGACTAGACCTAAATTAGTTTGATTTAAAATTAAATCTTGGAGAGCTATTGTAAAGTCTCGTTCAATTCCAGGCTCAATGAGAGCCGATGTATTTTGAAAATAATTTACTTGGAAAGTTTTTGTTTCTGGGCTTATAGAAATTCCTGTAAAAGAGTATGTTCCGCATCCCAGAATAATTGAAAAGCCCAAAAATATAAAATATTTTTTCAATTGATTAAAGGTCATATTGCTTAATTTTTCTGTAAAGAGTACGTTCGCTAATTCCTAATTCATCTGCTGCTAATTTACGCTTTCCTTTGTGGCGTTCAAGAGATTTTTTAATAAGTTCCAATTCTTTGTCGTGAAGCGAAAGTGTTTCTTCTTCAGCTTCAATGGCATCAATGTATGGATAGTCAACTTGATTATTTTCAACATATTCAATCCGATGATTTTCTTCAGTTTTGGCAGGAAGTGAAAAAACTTCAGTTTCTTTTTCTGGAACTGGAGATTCTTCTTTGTTATATATTTTTTGAATCAGACTTTCATTATTTTTTTGAAAATCATCAATATCATCATTTTGCATCAATTTCATTGTCAGTTTTTTGAGATCGTTCAGGTCTCCTTTCATATCGAAAAGAACTTTATATAAAATTTCTCTTTCTGTACTGAAATCACTCTTAGATTTATCCTTTCCAAGTACAGAGGGTAAATTTGACCCCATTGTTGGGAGGTAAGTTTGGAGAGTAGTTAAGTTGATCATTCTTGATGATTCCAGTACTGATATTTGTTCGGCAACATTTCGAAGTTGTCGAATATTCCCACTCCATCTATAATCAATTAAAGCAGGTATAGCATTTTCTTCTAGCCTTATTGTTGGCATCTTATATTTTAGCGCAAAATCACTTGCAAATTTTCTAAATAACAAGTGAATATCATTTTTTCGTTTTCTTAGTGCTGGAAGGTTTATTTCAATTGTACTTAATCGATAATACAAATCTTCTCTAAACTTTTCTTTTTCAATGGCTTCGTACATATTTACATTTGTAGCTGCTACAATTCTCACGTTTGTTTTTTGCACTGAACTAGAGCCAACTTTAATAAATTCTCCATTTTCAAGGACTCTCAGTAGTCTAACTTGAGTGGTGAGCGGAAGTTCTCCGACTTCATCCAAAAAAATTGTACCTCCATCTGCTACTTCAAAATAGCCTGATCTGGTTTGAGTTGCTCCTGTGAAAGCACCTTT
>JAQWYU010000303.1 GCA_029253805.1 Flavobacteriaceae bacterium
TGCAACTGCTACAGAAAAATCCTCCAATGTTCGTTTAAGCACAACACGTTTAAGATAACTATTTGTAGAGTCTGTAGAATTAAGTTTAATTATTTTCATAGAAATCTATATGAACTAAATTATAATTTTATTAAGACAATATTACGTGTTTAAAGGGAAAAAATTAATAAATTTGCAATGCAAAAAAAATTTATGATACCAAATACAATAAGCTCTGATAACTTAATCACGTTCACTATTGAGGGAATAGAAGATGTGAAAGGACAGAACATAACTATATTGGATTTACGAGATATTGAAAATTCAGTTTGTGATTATTTCATCATTTGCGAAGGAACCTCAAACACGCAGGTAAATGCAATTGTAAATTCGGTACAAAAAAAAGTTAGTAAGAACATTAAAGAAAAACCATGGCATATTGAAGGTAATGAAAATGCAGAGTGGGTCCTTATGGATTATGTCGACGTAGTTGTCCATATTTTCCAAAAACACATTCGGCAATACTATGATATTGAAAACCTATGGGGTGATGCTAAAATAACCCAAATAAAAACTAGTTACTAAATAAAAACTCATGTCTAAAGACAATAAACCAAAAAACAAAAAAATTAATCATTGGTTGATATACGGGGGTGCTTTAGCTCTGATATTGGCTTTCCAGGTATTTTCTGGAGGTTTAGGAAATTCCTCAAACACATCAACTACTCCTTCTCAGTTTTTCAAATTTCTAAAGGACGGAGATGTTAAAAAAGTGGAAATAGTAAATAAACGTGAAGCCCTTGTCTACTTAACAACAAAAGCAATTTCAAAAGATATTCACAAAAAAAATACAAAAACTCAATTCTTTCCCAATAGTTCCGGGGTACCGAATTATAAGTTTGAATTTGGAGATGTACAGCTATTCCAAAAACAGCTAGAGGACACAATTAAGGAAAAAAATTTAGATACATCTCTTAATTTCAAAACCGAGACGAATGCGTGGGGTGACATTTTATCTTCTCTCATTCCGTTCGTATTGATCATTGGTATTTGGATATTCATAATGCGTCGTATGTCTGGGGGCGGAGCTGCAGGAGGAGGACAAATATTCAATATTGGAAAATCAAAAGCTAAGCTTTTTGATGAAAAAATTGAAACTAAAACTACTTTTAAAGATGTAGCGGGTCTCGAAGGTGCCAAAGAAGAAATTCAAGAAATTGTAGACTTCTTAAAGCAACCAGAAAAGTATACTTCGTTGGGAGGAAAAATCCCAAAAGGAGCGCTGT
Source organism: Flavobacteriaceae bacterium (assembly GCA_029253805.1). Classification (GTDB taxonomy): domain Bacteria; phylum Bacteroidota; class Bacteroidia; order Flavobacteriales; family Flavobacteriaceae; genus Hel1-33-131. The sequence goes on from JAQWYU010000303.1 coordinate 1,266, forward strand.
TAGTTGGACCACCAGGAACAGGAAAAACTTTATTAGCTAAAGCAGTCGCTGGGGAAGCGAAAGCACCATTCTTTTCTCTTTCAGGTTCTGATTTTGTAGAAATGTTTGTTGGGGTTGGTGCATCTAGAGTTAGAGACTTATTTAAACAAGCTAAAGAAAAAGCTCCATCTATTATTTTTATTGATGAAATTGATGCGATAGGACGAGCAAGGGGAAAAAGCAATTTTTCTGGATCAAATGATGAAAGAGAAAATACTCTAAATCAGCTTCTTACAGAAATGGATGGATTTGGAAGCAACTCTAATGTTATTGTTTTAGCAGCTACCAATCGAGCAGATGTTTTAGATAAAGCACTAATGAGAGCTGGCCGATTTGATCGACAAATTTATGTAGACTTACCAGATGTTAGAGAAAGAAAAGAGATTTTTGATGTGCATCTAAAGCCTTTAAAAAAATCGAAAAATCTGGATACAGATTTTTTATCTAAACAAACACCAGGCTTCTCTGGAGCTGATATTGCCAATGTCTGTAACGAAGCTGCCTTAATTGCAGCTAGAGGAGACAAAAAGTTTGTTGAAAAACAAGATTTCTTAGATGCAGTTGATAGAATAGTTGGTGGTCTTGAAAAGAAAAATAAAATAATTACCCCAAGCGAAAAAAGAGCAGTTGCTTTCCATGAAGCAGGTCATGCCACAGTAAGCTGGATGCTAGAACACGCTGCCCCACTCGTAAAAGTTACTATAGTTCCTAGAGGACGATCATTAGGAGCCGCATGGTACCTCCCTGAAGAACGATTGATTGTTAGACCAGAGCAAATGTTGGATGAAATGTGTGCAGCACTTGGAGGAAGAGCAGCGGAAAAAGTTATGTTTGATAAGATATCTACTGGTGCTTTAAGTGATTTAGAAAAAGTAACAAAACAAGCTAGAGCCATGGTAACTGTTTATGGGCTTAGTGATAAAGTTGGTAATATAACATACTATGACTCTTCAGGTCAAAACGATTATGGGTTTTCAAAGCCCTACAGCGAACAGACTGCTGAGCTTATTGATAAAGAAATATCTAGTATTATTGAAACTCAATATCAAAGAGCCATAGAATTATTGAAAGAAAATAGAGACAAATTAATTGAACTGGCTGAAGTTTTGTTAAAAAAAGAAGTTATTTTTAAAAACAACTTAGAAGCTATTTTTGGTAAACGTCCATTTGAAACCGATGAGGTTTTTCAATCTGAAGCAGAATCAACGGTGACGAATAAGAAAAAAGATGAAGAAGAATAAGTTTAATTTTACAATATGAATTTATTATTTTTGTAATGATGTGATTTTAAAATTATATTGCGATAAATCATGAGTGTATTTCGTAAAATATTTGGTTTAAACTCTGACAAATCTAAGTCCAGTTCAGAAAAGGAAGATCAGGATACTTTTTTGTCTGGTGAAAACAGTCCCATTGATGAAAAATTTACAATTAATTTTAAAAATAATGGTGGTAAGTTTTTGTACTGCGAAACTAGTGACGAAGTACAGACTAACTTAAATAAAATTATTGAAGAAAACGATTGGAGAGA
>JAQWYU010000304.1 GCA_029253805.1 Flavobacteriaceae bacterium
CAAAAAGCAGCGATAGCTGGTTCAATTGCCGGAGCTAAACACGTACATCAAATGGCATTGGCATACGGAGTTCCTGTAATATTGCATACAGACCATTGTGCTAAAAAACTACTTCCATGGATCGATGGCTTGCTAGATGCGAGCGAAGATCATTATGCTCAAACAGGAAAATCTCTATATAGCTCTCACATGATAGATTTATCAGAAGAGCCAATACACGAAAATATAGAAATTTGTAAAACATACTTAAAGCGTATGTCCAAGATGGGTATGACGTTAGAAATAGAATTAGGAATAACAGGTGGTGAAGAAGACGGAGTAGATAACAGCGATGTAGATGTTTCTAAATTATATACTCAGCCAGAAGAAGTCGCTTATGCCTATGAAGAACTAAGTAAGGTAAGTGACCAGTTTACAATTGCAGCTGCATTTGGTAATGTTCATGGAGTATACAAACCTGGTAATGTAAAGTTAACTCCAAAGATTCTTAAAAATTCTCAATCACATATCACAAAAAAATATGGTGTATCAAAAAACCATATAGACTTTGTATTTCACGGAGGGTCAGGCTCAACTGTTGAAGAAATTAGAGAAGGAATTTCTTATGGCGTGATCAAAATGAATATTGATACCGATATGCAATATGCTTTTATGAGCGGAGTTCGCGACGATTTTAGAGCAAATGAAGCCTATTTATCAACACAAATTGGTAACCCTGAGGGGAATGACATACCAAATAAAAAATATTATGATCCAAGGAGATGGTTACGCGAAGGAGAAAAAGCATTCATAAATAGACTCAAAAAGGCCTTTGAGGATTTAAATAATGTAAATACGTTATAAAATTGTTTATTTTCGTAATATAAACTTATCATTTATATATAACAAATATGGCTTGGTTTCAAAGAAAAGATAAAGGGATTCAAACTCCAACGGAAGCTAAACGAGATACACCAAAAGGACTTTGGTATAAATCTCCAACTGGAAAAGTAATTGAAACGGATGAATTAGAAAAAAATTTCTACGTCAGTCCTGAAGACGGTTATCATGTTCGCATTGGAAGTAAAGAATACTTTAAAATTCTTTTTGACAATAATAAGTTTACTGAATTAGATAGCAAAATAACTTCTAAAGACCCTTTAAAATTTACAGATAAGAAAGGGTATATGGATCGCCTAAAAACAGCACAATCCAAAACTAATCTAAATGATGCTATTCGTACCGCAGTTGGTAAGTCTAAAGGAAGAAAAATAGTAATAGCATGTATGGATTTTAGTTTTATAGGAGGGTCAATGGGATCTGTTGTAGGTGAAAAAATTGCACGAGCAGCTGACCATGCTTTGGACAAAAAACTGCCATTTATGATTATTTCAAAATCTGGTGGTGCTAGAATGATGGAAGCAGCCTTGTCTTTAATGCAACTTGCTAAAACATCTGCTAAGTTAGCTCAACTGGCAGAAGCAAATATCCCTTATATTTCTCTTTGCACAGATCCAACAACAGGCGGAACTACTGCTTCATTCGCAATGCTGGGAGATATAAATATTAGTGAACCAGGAGCTCTTATCGGATTTGCTGGACCTCGAGTTGTACGCGATACTACTGGAAAAGAACTTCCCAAAGGTTTCCAAACTGCAGAGTTTGTGATGGAACATGGCTTTCTAGATTTTATTACACAACGAAAAGAACTAAAAAATAAAGTTAATCAATACATTGATTTAATTTTAAACCTACCCCTGAGAGCATAATTAATAATCACATTAAATCATAAATTCAAACAAAATTATTATATTTGGCGTCTGAATTGCGATAAACGCAATCTAACGCATAAAAATTATTTAAATAATATTGGAATGTATTTAACAAAAGAAGCTAAAGAGAATCTCTTTAAAAAGCACGGAAAAGATGCAAAAGATACGGGGTCTTCCGAAGGGCAAATTGCTTTATTTACTGAAAGAATAAACCATTTGACTAGTCACCTGAAGAAAAACCGTAAAGATTACAACACAGAACGTTCATTAGTAAAGCTCGTTGGAAAACGTCGCTCATTACTTGATTACTTAATGAAGTCTGATATTTTAAGGTATCGTGCAATAGTAAAGGAATTAGGATTAAGAAAATAATAACAAAAACCACGCCCTCCGCGTGGTTTTTATTTAAGTTCAAAAACTTTTAAAATTCATAAATAATAGAAGAAGCTAATTAGAGTTTTTCATTGGTCACGCCACAACGACAACAACACAACACCAATGTTTAATTAGAATAAAAAAATTATGATACCAAAAGTATTTAGAGAGGTTATAGACCTCGGCGATGGAAGAGAAATTTCTATCGAAACAGGTAAACTTGCAAAACAAGCCCATGGATCCGTAGTAGTACAAATGGGCAAAGCTATGCTATTGTGTACGGTAGTTTCAAACTACAAACAATCGGATGTTAACTTTTTACCCCTAACTGTAGATTATCGTGAAAAATTTGCAGCAGCAGGACGTTATCCAGGTGGATTCTTTAAAAGAGAAGCCCGTCCTAGCGATGGCGAAGTATTAACAATGCGATTAGTGGACCGAGTGTTACGTCCATTATTCCCAAAAGATTACCATGCAGAGACACAAGTTATGATTCAACTTATGTCTCATGACGAAGATGTAATGCCCGATTCTTTAGCTGGTTTAGCAGCATCTGCAGCTATTCAGTTAAGTGATTTCCCATTTGAATGTCCAATTTCCGAAGTTCGTGTTGCTAGGGTCAATGGTGAATTGGTAATAAATCCAAGTCGTGCTCAATTAGCTGATTCTGATTTAGAAATGATGATTGGGGCTTCTGCAGATTCAGTGATGATGGTTGAAGGGGAAATGAATGAAATTTCTGAAGAAGAAATGGCAGATGCTATAAAATTTGCTCACGAAGCTATTAAAATTCAAGTCGCAGCGCAAATACGTCTTGCAGATGCATTTGGGAAAAAAGAAGTTCGCGAATATGAAACTGCTGAAGTAAATGAAAAACTAGAAAAACGTATTCACGACTTAGCTTATGACAAATGTTATGCAATTGCTAAAAAAGGAACTTCAAAATCAGAACGTGGTACTGCATTTGCTGAAGTTAAAGAAGAAGTAAAAGCCTCATTTACCGACGAAGAGAATGAAGAGTTTGGGCATCTTATTAGTGGATATTACAGCAAAGCCGAAAAAGAGGCTGTGCGTGAACTTACACTAAGTGAAGGTGTTCGTTTAGATGGACGTAAGACAGACGAAATCAGACCAATTTGGTGTGAGATTGATTACTTACCTTCAACACATGGCTCAGCTGTATTTACGCGAGGAGAGACTCAGGCATTAGCTACAGTTACACTTGGAACTTCAAGAGATTCAAACAAAATTGACATGCCTTCACACGAAGGTGAAGAAAATTTTTATTTACACTACAACTTTCCACCTTTTTGCACCGGTGAAGCTAGACCATTAAGAGGTACTTCACGGCGTGAAGTTGGCCACGGAAATCTTGCACAAAGGGGATTAAAAGGAATGATTCCTGAAGACTGTCCTTATACAGTTAGAGTTGTATCCGAAGTATTAGAATCAAATGGATCTTCTTCAATGGCTACAGTTTGCGCTGGTACTATGGCACTGATGGATGCAGGGGTTAAAATACAAAGACCAGTTTCTGGTATTGCTATGGGTTTAATCTCTGATGGTGATCGTTACGCTGTACTTTCTGATATTTTGGGTGACGAAGATCACTTAGGTGATATGGATTTTAAGGTAACAGGTACTTCCGAAGGAATCACAGCATGTCAAATGGATATAAAAATAAAAGGGCTTTCATACGAGATTCTTGTAAATGCCTTGAAGCAAGCACGTGCAGGACGTTTACACATTCTTGAAAAATTGACTGACACAATAGCTGTTCCTGCTGAAGATGTTAAACCACACTCTCCAAAAATGGTAACACGAACTATTCCAAATGAATTTATCGGAGCACTAATTGGTCCAGGAGGTAAAGTTATACAAGAACTTCAAAAAACAACTGGAACTACAATAGTAATAAACGAAGACCCAGTTACTGAGGAAGGTATTGTAGAAATACTTGGAACGGATCAAACCGGAATAGATGCTGTGTTAACCAAAATTGACTCTTTATTGTTTAAGCCAACTGTAGGAAACAGCTACCAAGTTAAAGTAATAAAAATTCTTGATTTTGGAGCCGTTGTAGAGTATGTAGATGCGCCAGGAAATGAAGTTTTACTTCACGTTAGTGAATTAGCATGGGAACGTACTGAAAATGTAACTGATGTTGTGAACATGGGAGATGTTTTTGACGTTAAGTATTTCGGCCAAGATCCTAGAACTAGAAAAGAAAAAGTATCTCGTAAAGCATTATTAGAGAAGCCTGAAGGGTATGTTGCTAGACCGCCAAGAGATGATAAACGTTCTGGTGGACGCGATAATCGAAGACGTGACAATAGACGCTAGAGAATTAAATTTAGTTAAAGCTTAAAAACCGTTTTTTAATTAAAACGGTTTTTTTTGTAACATTTTTCAAAAATGACCGTATAACTTAATGACAAGAAAACCTAACAAAGACTTTAAATGAGACAGTTAAAAATTACAAAGCAGGTAACAAATAGGGAAACTGCATCCTTAGATAAATATCTTCAAGAAATTGGAAAAGTTGACTTAATCACTGCAGATGAAGAAGTTGAATTAGCACAACGAATTAAAGCAGGT
>JAQWYU010000305.1 GCA_029253805.1 Flavobacteriaceae bacterium
GTTGGCTGGACTGATTGGAATATTTTATTAGACCAAAATGGAGGTCCTAATCATGTGGGTAATTACTGTTTTGCTCCTATTCACGCGAATATTAATACTAAAGAAATTGTAATTACTCCGTCTTACTATTATATTGGCCATTTTTCAAAATTTATTAAGCCAGGAGCTAAACGCATTAGTACTGTTTCCAGTAGAAGCCATCTATTAAGCACGTCTTTTATGAATCAGGATGGTAGTGTTGCAACTATCATTATGAATGAGACTGATCAAGACATTGATTATAATATATATATAGGCATGAATGGTTTTGAACAGTTAATTCCTTCACATTCAATACAAACCATAGTCTACTAATTAAGGATATTATTAAAATTCTGTCAATAATACAAGGCTAACGGAAACCTTTTGTTTTTGACTGCGAGTGAATCCAATTAAGAAAATTACTTTCATTAAAAGCATTGTTCCAACTATCATGTCCAACATTTTCATATAATGTTAGTCTTGGACTTCCACCTGAACTTATAATTGACTTAGCCATCTTAAATGAATATTCTGGTTTAACAATTTTATCGTTAGAGCCGTGAAATATCCAAAGGCGAACCTTTGTAGCGTATAATTTTGATAATCCAGCGTTCCCATTACCACAAATCGGGGTTGCTGCAGCAAACATATCAGGTCTTCTGTAGAGCATCTCGAACGTTCCCATCCCTCCCATTGATAATCCACTTATATATACTTTTTGCTTATTGACCTGTTTTCTTTCAATAAACTGATCCATAAATTTTATAACAAGGGATAGAGTTTTGTTAGGTGGATAAATTTCATTGTTATTTGGAAAATAGTCATCGTTATTATCCCAGGAATCAGTAATTAAACCTGGCCATCTATCATTAATAGGGCATTGAGGAAAGATTACCCAAGAATTATACTTTAGTCTATTATCTTTTTTTAAAAATAGTTTACCTCCATGAACTAATTGAGATTTATTATCGTTCCCTCTTTCTCCAGCTCCGTGCAAAAATAAATGAACAGGATATTGCTTGCTAGGATTGTAATTTAAAGGTTTAAGAATTCTATAATTAAGAGTATCATTATTAACAACAAATATTTTTTTTTCATATAATTTAAAATCTTGAGAATTCAAATTAAAAAAATGAAAAACGAATAATACAAAAGTTAATTGTTTCATTTAAAGTCTTTAATAATGATTAAATATTAGACATAACAATTTGAGAAAATATAGCTTTATAAAAAAGGTATTCGAACTGACTTCTGCAATCTAATATAAATAACTACTAACCAAATTTAATTTATGGCTAGTAGCATTTATTTATATTTTATTCAATCACAGGGACATCAATATTTTTCTTAGACTTGTAGGGTACAGAATATGCTAAGAATAATTCACTGGAGTTCCACTCTGTGGATAACAATGATCTTGAACTTGTTTGGTAAGAATATCCTATTTTGTATTTATCATATAAGTCTATCCCAAAAGTGAATGCGTAAGTCTTTGTATTTCCATAAGTGAAGGCAAAACTCAAATTATCATTATAAGTAACCAATAAGTTGGAATCAAAAGCAACAGGTACATCTTTAACTGACCTCAATAAAAAAGAGGGAGTCAGAAGCCACTTTGGGGACTTGAGTCGAAAATCATAACCTGATGACATGTATAAGTGAGGTTTGCTACTTGCAACTACAGTGTTAAATGTCCCGTCAACAGATGCTCGTTCAGTACTTAACATTCTAGGAACAGAAACAGATAAATACCAGTCCTTTCGTTTTAGTAAAAAACCAACTCCTACATTTGGTGATACATTATCTATATTCTGTAATTTAGGATCAAATTGGTATCCTGACTCTGAATATGTTTGTAATGTGGAGGTATTAATAGAGTAAAAGTCAAATGCTGCTTTCATACCAAAGTAAAGTAGTGAATTTTCAGAAATTCTCAATTTATATGAAAAATCGATAGCCGCAAAGGTACTATTCTCAATAAATACTTTGTCATTAGTAATTGAGACTCCAATACCAATGTTATTCTTAATAGGACTTGAATAACTAAACATCTGAGTTTTAGGTGATTCAGATATTCCAGACCATTGAGATCTTACAGTTGATCTAAAATTTATCATATTATCAGAACCTACATAAGCTGGATTAATCACATTCATATGAGACCAATAATTAGTTATGCTCGACTCTTGTTGTGACCAGACGTCACTCCCAAAAAAGACTGTTAATATTAGGAAAAAGAATTTAATATTTTTCATAGTTTTTCTTTGTTTAACATTAAAATTATTTAGTTATGTATAGCCATCCTTCATAATCAAGACTTCCATTACCATCAAGATCAATTTGGTAGTAATATGATGCTGAATCAGGAAGGGAACCAGGCTTATCTTCAAAGTGTCCATTCCAGTCGTTTTGATATCCAACAGAATATAAAACTTCTTGACCCCATCGGTTATAAACTCGTATAACACTATTTGGATAGTTTTGGATATTATTGATAAACCATGTGTCATTAATACCATCTCCATTTGGAGTCAGTGCTTGAGAAATATTGATTTCTACCAGATCACAGACATCACCAATTCCATCATTATCGATATCTGATTGATCTGGATTGTAAGTGTTAGGACAGTTATCAATAGAATCCTCAATACCATCTAAATCCATATCTTCTAAAATTTCGTCATCACAATTATCTAAAATACCATCATTATCAAGATCTTCATAATCATTGACAACAGTAACAATAGCATTAAAAGAATCTTGGTTTCCATTGGCATCAGTCACTGTAAGAGTAACAATATTCTCACCGACGTCATCACATGTAAATAAAACTATATCTAGTTCAAATGTGAGGTCACCACTACAGTTATCTATAGATCCATCATCAATATCAGAAGTTGTAATTAATGACTCACCATTAGAATCAAGGAATACAGTAATATCCTGAACAATTACTATTGGTGCGGTCGTATCGTCTATCACAACATTCTGTGTCTGTGTGCTTGTGTTACCTTTCTCCATCTGTATATGTCCATGTCACTACTGTAGTTCCTTGAGCTGTGATTGGTAGACTTGTTGTCGTCGTTCCTGTTACAGTTCCAGAGCAGTTATCAGTAGCAGTTGGTGCAGTAAGACTCGTTACACTACACTGCCCCGTTACATCCGATAATGATGAAGCGTCCGCAACTGGTGCAGTCGTATCGTCTATCACAACGTTCTGTGTCTGTGTGCTTGTGTTACCTTCTCCATCTGTGTATGTCCATGTCACTACTGTAGTTCCTTGAGC
>JAQWYU010000306.1 GCA_029253805.1 Flavobacteriaceae bacterium
TAAAATTGTATTTACCATACTTTAAAAATTTAAAAAATCAATTGAACTAACATGGGACTACTTTCAAAAAAAGATGCCAAATTAATAACGGATCCGTTAGCAGATAACAACCCAATTACAATTCAAGTTTTGGGGATATGTTCAGCCTTAGCAATTACGGCAGAACTCAAAGCATCCCTAGTAATGGGAATTGCAGTACTGTTCGTTTTAGGAATTGGAAATGTTGTCATCTCGTTGATGCGAAATATTATTCCTTCTAAAATTAGAATTATCGTTCAACTTATTGTTGTAGCGTCCTTAGTAATTATTGTCGATCAAGTACTCAAAGCCTATGCATATGAGTTAAGTAAAACACTCTCTGTATTTGTTGGATTGATTATTACCAACTGTATTATCATGGGACGATTTGAAGCCTTTGCCCTTGGAAATGGGCCATGGAAATCTTTCTTAGATGGTATCGGAAATGCATTTGGATACGCAGTGATACTTATAGCGGTAGGGTTTTTTAGAGAACTTTTAGGGTCTGGAACCCTTTTTGGAGTTCCAGTACTTGGAGATCCCATTGAGAAAACGGGACTCTACTCCATAGGATATGAAAACAATGGATTTATGCTTATGCCCCCAATGGCCTTGATAATTGTAGGTCTTATTATTTGGGTACAACGTAGTAGAAACACAACATTAATTGAAGATAAATTTCTTTAGTAAGAATTTAAATAAAAGACAATGATAGAACACATCGAATTATTTTTCAAATCAATTTTCATTGATAATATGGTGTTTGCGGTTTTCTTGGGTATGTGCTCATATTTAGCCGTCTCTAAAAAAGTAGCAACCGCTGTTGGACTTGGTGCCGCCGTCATTTTTGTACTTGCCATCACAGTGCCTCTAAACTGGTTGTTAGACCAATATTTATTACAACCTGGTGCATTAGTTTGGTTAGGTCCAGAATTTGCAGAATATGACCTTAGTTTCCTTTCGTTCATTATGTTTATAGCAACGATAGCAACCATGGTTCAGCTCGTAGAAATTGTAGTTGAAAAGTTTTCACCATCTCTCTACAATTCACTAGGTATTTTCTTACCCTTAATCGCGGTAAACTGCGCGATACTTGGAGGCTCTTTGTTCATGCAAGCGCGTGAAATCGAAACTTTAGGGCTGGCTGTTAATTACGGCATATCATCAGGAATTGGTTGGTTTTTAGCCATTTTAGCCATTGCTGCCATTCGCGAAAAAATCCGTTATTCTAATGTACCTGCACCTCTTAGAGGTTTAGGGATAACATTCATTGTTACTGGACTTATGGGGATTGGTTTTTTAAGTTTTGGTGGAATGCTAACAGGAGGTGACGAAGAAGTAAAAGAAGCCCCAAAAGAAGTAATATCTGAAACTACAGAACTCGAAGCAGAAGTAGATAATCAAATAAAAATAGTTAACTAATATGATGATTTTAGCCGCCGGAACAACCGGAACCATTTTAGCTACTGTTGTAGCATTTTTAGTGACCTCGTTACTATTAATTAGTGTGCTCCTTTTTGTAAAACAAAAATTATCACCTTCAGGACCTGTAAAGATTTTGATCAATGGTGAACGCGAAATTGAAGTTGCTTCAGGAGATACATTGCTATCTACTCTTGGAGGTAACAAAATATTTTTACCATCCGCTTGTGGTGGTGGTGGAACCTGTATTCAATGTGAGTGCCACGTACTTTCTGGTGGAGGTGAAGCCTTACCAACAGAAACCCCTCATTTTTCAAGAAAAGAATTAAAACATGGAGCACGTTTATCGTGTCAGGTCAAAGTAAAACAGGACATGGAAATAACAATTCCAGAAGAAGTTTTTGGGATAAAGAAATGGGAAGCTACTGTAGTTCGCAACTACAATGTTGCTTCTTTTATCAAAGAGTTCGTAGTTGAAATTCCAGAGGATATGGGCTACAAAGCTGGAGGATATATACAAATTGAAATTCCAGAATGTGAGATCAACTTTAAAGATATTGATATTACAGCACATCCAGAAGAACATGAAACTGCGGATAAATTTCAAGCCGAATGGGATAAATTTGGTCTATGGCCGCTCACTATGAAGAATAGTGAAACTGTAGAACGTGCATACTCAATGGCATCTTACCCTGCAGAAGGACGCGAAATCATGTTGAATGTCCGTATAGCAACACCACCTTGGGACCGTGTCAACAATGGTTGGATGGACGTTAATCCAGGGATTGCATCCTCCTACATATTTGCTCAAAAACCAGGAGATAAAGTTACTATATCGGGACCTTACGGCGAATTCTTTATCAATGAAAGTGAATCGGAAATGTTATATGTAGGTGGAGGTGCAGGAATGGCACCAATGCGTTCACATCTATACCACCTATTTAGAACTCTGAAAACAGGTCGTAAAGTCACATATTGGTATGGTGGACGTTCTAAACGTGAATTATTCTATTTAGACCATTTTGAACAACTCGAAAAAGAATTTTCAAACTTCAAATTTTACTTAGCGTTATCAGAACCTATGGAAGAAGATAACTGGAAAGTAAAAGATGGAATTGAAGGTGAAGGTGATGGGTTTGTTGGGTTTATTCACAACTGTGTTATCGATAACTATTTAGATCATCATGAGTCACCAGAAGACATCGAGCTTTATTTCTGTGGACCACCATTAATGAATCAAGCCGTTCAAAAAATGGGAGAAGACTACGGAATTCCAGATGAACACATTCGATTTGATGACTTTGGAGGGTAATCGCTTCTGAATTTTTTATAATCTAGCCCAGCACTTGTGTTGGGCTTTTTGTATTTTTGTAGCATGAGTCAAGCACTATCAAAACAAGAGATGCACAATTTGGCAATGAACCATGTCGGGAAAGATTTAGAATCCCGTGGGTTTGAATTTGTAGCCATCAATAGTAAACTTAAAAAACACCCACAGTTTGTATGTATTGATAAAAATAGTCAATACTTTTTTGTCATAGTTCGGGTAGTTAAATTACCAGATAACCCTAATAACTACGACGTTGTTTGGATGGAAACTTTTAAAAATCATGCACAAGATAAAGATGCTAAAGTATTATATGCTGGAGTTGGAATTTCCAACCCTCAAGGAGAAGATCTTCCCGTGTATCTTAACGAAGAATACCTCATCGAATACAACGGCATTCAAGTCATAGAAACGAACCTAAATTAGATGACACATAAGCGCCTCCTCTTACTTTTATTAATTATATTTATTTCTATTTCTTGTAAACAGGAATTGACAAACACCAAATTAAATGGTCCAATTTTTGGTACATTTTATGAAGTGACCTATGCATCTGACAATGATAAAAACTATCAAAATTCAGTAGACAGTATCTTTGCAGTTATCAACCAATCGATGTCTAATTACCAAGAGAATTCAGATATTTCTAAAGTTAATAGACACGAATTAGAGCGTGTCGATGCTCATTTTGTAGAAGTATTCAAAGCATCAAAAAAAATATATAGCGAAACGAATGGGGTGTTTGATCCTACCATTGGAAAACTTGTAAATGCTTGGAATTTTGGCTCAGAACAAAATAAAACTAAATTAGATAGCCTCAAAATTGACAGTCTAATGCAATATGTAGGTTTTGAAAAAATAGTATT
>JAQWYU010000307.1 GCA_029253805.1 Flavobacteriaceae bacterium
TTGTCCTTTTGTATGAGCGGAACTACTGCCTATAATGTATGAGCTTGACTTGGGTTGTATTTTAAATAAACATTGCTGTTCCTTAAAAACTTGCATGTATTCAATAATCGATTTAAAGGAGATCCCTTCACTATCAAAAATAAGTTCATTTCCAACAACAACCTCATCAAAGTTTGACGCTATTTTTGGTTTTAATTTATCAACTAATTGAGTGTTGGGGTTTTTGGAAAACAATAAAGAAACAACTGGGGATTTGGTGGCTAATTTTTGTTTTGATTTAAACAAAATCATCCATTTAATCCCTAGAAATATCAAAAAATCAAAAAGTATATTGTTCTGAAAGTGTTTTTTATAGAAGATCTGCATGGCACCATAAAACCTCCTCAAATAAATATGGTCAATGAGGGTACTCTCTCCTTTAAAATGAATTACAGAAATATTTCCAAAATAATAATTATCATATCCTGCTTTTAAAGATTTATATGACAGATCTATGTCTTCACCATACATAAAATAGTCTTCATCGAATCCCTTAAGTTTATTATAAACTGTACGTTCAACTAACATGAAAGCACCCACTAGAACATCTACTTTAGCATTATTGTGTTCCAAAATATGATTTGCATAATAGTACTTAGCACTTCCTAATATTTTTTTAATTGCAACTGAAACGGTAGGAATATTTCTCTTACTTTCTGGTAAAAATTTACCAGAACCATCAATCAGTCGACAGCCAATAATTCCAAGATTTGATGTTGTTTCAGCAAATGCCAAAACTTTTTTAAAGCCATCTTCTGGAACAACCGTATCTGGATTAAGTATACATACATACTTTCCATTAGCTAATTTAACAGCTTGATTGTTTGCTCTTGAAAAACCAACGTTTTCCTCATTTTTAATTAATTGTACAGACGGAAATCTGGAAATAACCATTTCACAACTATCGTCCAATGAATTATTATCAATCACAATAATTTCTGATGAAATTCCGTTCAAGGCAGCCTCTACACTTTGAAGGCAAAGCTCGAGAAAATAACGAACATTATAATTTAAAATAACTACAGAAAGCTTCACGGAAAATTAAGATTTAATAGAAAGTTCAAATGGAATTCTGTTAGTTATACTTCGTCCTAGAGTAACTTCATCTGCATATTCTAATTCGTCTCCAACGGAAATTCCTCGAGCGATGGTAGAAATAAGAACTTCAGAATCTTGAATTTGTTTGAAAATATAAAAATTTGTCGTGTCACCCTCCATAGTTGAGCTCAATGCAAAAATAAGCTCTTTGACACGTCCCGACCTTACTTTTTCTACTAAACTATTAATTTTTAAATCGTGCGGCCCCACGCCATCCATGGGCGAAATTTTACCACCCAAAACATGATACACTCCTCTAAACGAAGCAGTACTCTCAATAGCCATTACATCTCTAATGTCTTCAACAACACACACAACGTCTTGAGACCGGTTTGTATTGATGCATATTTCACAGAGTTCTGAGTCGCTAATATTATGGCAACTTTTACAGAAAATAATATTTTCGCGCATGGCTTGTAGAGCTGTTGTCAAGTGGAGTGTTTGAGATTCTGGCTGACGCATTAAGTGAAGAACAAGACGTAGGGCAGTCCTTCGACCGATACCTGGGAGTTGTGCTACTTCATCTACAGCAGTTTGTAATAACTTTGATGAAAATTCCATAAAACAAATTTAATCAAAAATTAATCTAAGAACACATGAAAATAATTAAACAGTTCTCAATCTCGCTAAAAAAATTATTTTGCAGCTTTTATTCCCCCTAAATAGAGCTTAAAAAAGCTATATTAATTCAAGAAAGTATATTTGAATAAGTATTAAAATATATTTTTATTAGTTTTACGATCATATCAACAAAAAGTACAATGAATTCATTTTTAATCCTAATACTGCTTCTAAGCTATTTTGTAATCTTGATTCTCATTTCTAATTGGACAAGTAAAAATGATTCAAATCAAGATTTTTTTAAAGCTGGAAAACAATCGACCTGGTATATTGTCGCTTTTGGAATGATTGGCGCATCGCTATCTGGAGTTACTTTTATATCGGTTCCTGGTTGGGTACAGACTTCCCAGTTCGGTTATTTTCAAGTTGTATTAGGTTACATGGTTGGCTACTTTATAGTTGCTTTTATTCTTCTTCCTGTATACTATAAATTAAATTTAACCTCAATTTATGAATATCTTTTCTACAGATTTGGAATTATAACCCATAAAACAGGTGCTTTTTTCTTTTTATTATCCCGCGTATTAGGAGCCGCTTTTCGACTTTATTTAGTAGCCATCGTATTACAACAGTTTATATTTGACAAGTGGAATGTACCATTTGAAATAACAGTCATTATTTCAATTTTACTCATTTGGATTTATACATTTAGAGGTGGAATTAAGACCATTGTTTGGACTGATACCCTACAAACTTTATTTATGATTACTGCAGTTATTCTCTCTATTCACTTTATTACGGATAGCTTAGACTGGACTTTCTCAGAGTTTTTAGTTTCTGAAGAACTAAAGGCTTACAGTATAATTTTTAACACAGATAGTATTTTAGAAAAGGGGTATTTTCTAAAATCATTTTTTGGAGGTGTATTCATAACTATTTGCATGACTGGTCTTGACCAAGATATGATGCAAAAAAACCTGAGCTGCAAATCGTTGAAAGATGCTCAGAAAAACATGCTCTCTTTTAGCATTGTTCTGACTTTAGTTACATTTTTGTTTTTGTTGTTAGGCGCTCTTTTGTTCATATATGCCAAAAAAAATAATATCGAAATTCCACTTTTGAACGGACAGCCTAAAACAGATTTATTATTTCCGGAAATAGCACTCAACAGTGGTCTAGGAATTACACTGGGTATTACGTTTATTCTTGGATTAATAGCAGCAGCTTACAGTAGTGCGGATAGCGCATTAACTTCACTAACTACTTCTTTTTGCATAGACATACTTGACATGAAAGGCAAATCCGAAAAGGAAAAAAAATCTATTCGAAAAAGAACACATATTGGAATGAGTTTACTTTTGGTTATTGTAATTATTTCCTTTAAGTACATTTTAAATTCAAATGTGATTGACAGCCTATTAACTGTAGCTGGATATACTTATGGCCCTCTATTGGGATTGTTTTCTTTTGGAATATTTACAAATTATAAAATAAAGGACAAATTTGTATGGATCGTCGCCTTAACTTCTGTAACCATTGTATTTATGTTTGGGAAAATTCCAGCATATGAGTTAGGTGGCTACGTTGTTGGCTATGAACTACTCCCACTAAATGGCTTATTGACATTTATAGGCTTAATACTGATTCGTAGAAAGTAACACCAAAGAACAAGCCACCTCATAAGCAATTGATGCTTCCTTTAACAAGTTGTAAAAGATTGAATTCTCGGTGCCTGGATTAAAAATAACACGTACAGGCTTTAAACTAATAACATAATCATAATAAGCTTCTTGTCGCTTTGGATTCAAATAAATAGTAACAGTGTGAACTCCTTGGTAAGCCTTTAAATCAGTATCTATGTATATCCCAGAAACTATTCCGCTTTTAAGACCAAAAGCTACAACATCAATTTCTTTTGAAGATAATCGGAATAAAACCAAATTTGAATAGCGTTCTGGATTTAACGAGGCTCCTAAAACAAGAGTTTTTTTTGGTATCATGTAACAGTAAATTAGTAGATTTGCGTTGCTTTTTGTAACGTCAGACCAATAAAGTTGTCTAAGTTATTAAATAAATTAATTGAGATTATTTAAATGAGTAAAATTACTAAATTACTTACAACCATACTATTTTTAAGCCCATTTCAGCACACAATGGCTCAATCCGAAAAAGGCACCATTAATGGACAAGTTATAGATTCTAATTTAGGTGAACCCCTCGCCTATGTTAATGTTATTATTAAAACCATTTCAGGAAAATTTATTTCAGGAGAATATACAAACGAAGAAGGCTATTTTGAAATCGAAAATATAAATGAAAACACTTTTATCATTTCTGTTCAGTACATTGGATATACAACGCTAGAAAAAAAAGTGGTCATAAACAAAGATGCTAAGATTACTGATTTAGGAATCCTAAATTTAGAGCAAAATAATACCACTTTAGATGAAATTACAATTATCGCTGAGACTTCAAGTATTCAACAAAAAGCAGACCGTAAGGTAATTACAATTGGAAAAGATTTAGCAACTAGCGGGACCGCTTCAGAGCTAATGGTCGGCATCCCTTCTGTCAATGTTGACGTTCAAACAGGCGATATAAGCTTAAGAGGAAACTCAAATGTACAAATTATGGTGGATGGAAAACTATCAAATATTCCAACGGCTCAGCTCTTAAAACAAATTCCTTCAACAGCCATTAAATCAATCGAACTTATCACAAACCCTTCCGCAAAATATAATCCTGAAGGAATGAGTGGATTAATTAATATTGTATTGTACAAAAATACAATGCTTGGTTTTAACGGCAGCATAAGCACAGGAATCTCACATGAAAAATCAACCAAGACGAATAACTCGTTGATAAGTAATTTCCGCAATGGTAAAATTAACATTTTTGCTAATTACAGCAATAATATATCCAAAAACATAAATAATGGTATAGTTCAGCGACCTGCAAATAATTCCGAACAGTTATTTGAATTTACTGATAAATCCAAAAACAATTTAGTGAAATTTGGGTTGGATTATTACATAAATAATAATCAAACAATTTCTGTATTTACAAATCAAAATAAATCGGTTTTAGAGAATAGTGGGGTGACTAATGCTATTTATACAAACAATGCCTTGTTTAATCAGACCCAGTTATGGACCAATGATGGAGATGATTCAACCAGTCAGTATAACCTTGATTATAAAATAAATTTTAATGACGACGGGCATAATTTAGAGCTCGAAATTGACCACAACAATTACTCAGGAAGTAGTGTTGCTAATTTTTTATTTCCAGTTGGTTCAACAACTGATTATATCGATTTCAATAAAACAAATCGCAAACGAACCACACTTAACATAGATTATGCAAATTCCGTCTCAGAAAATTCTAAAATAGAACTTGGGTTACAAGCAAATATTTTTAAATCTCTAATTTTATATGAATCTACTGGATTTTCTTTTAACTCCGCTGGAGTTACTGCTCCTACTCCAAATATAAATTTTGATTATATACGTGATATCTATTCTATTTATGGAAATTATAATACTAATATTAATAAATGGTCATTTCAACTGGGGTTGAGAGTCGAAAACGTGGATGTCATTGCGACAGCTGTTCAAACTAACGCTACTAACACAAACTCTAAAAACACTTTTACTAATAGCTATTTTGAACTATATCCCTCAGCATATATTACATATAAATTATCAGAGAAAAGTGCATTTCAATTTAATTATAGTAGACGAGTGGATCGTCCGGGTATTGGACAAATTAACCCTATAAAAGAATGGAGTACACCACTAGTAAGTTCCTATGGTAACAGTAATTTAATCCCTCAATTCACAAACTCTTTAGAGTTTAATTACACAAGAAGTTTAGAGAATGGCAGTGTAACATTTGGAACCTTTTTTAGAGGAATTTCAGATGAAATAAACCGTGCATTATTTATTGATCGTTCTGATGTCAATTCAGGTCGTCTAATTTTCACTCATGATAATTTCGATAATTCAACTGCTTATGGTGTTGAATTATCTACTAGCTACAAACCATATAATTGGTGGAGATTAAATGGTAGTTTTGATTTGTATTCTCAAATCCTTAAAGGGATTGCAGAAAAGCTGAGTGCTCCGTTAGAAACTGCCACTATTAATGACATCATTACAGAAACAAACTCAGTGGATAATATTGCGTGGAATTTTAGACTCTACAATAATTTTAAAATCAACGAAAAAATTACATTTACAGCCTTTGGATTCTACCAAGGTAGAAACTCAAATTTACAGTACGATGTCAAACCAATGTTCTATGTGAATATAGGGTCCCGCATCGGTTTTGCAAAAGGTAAAGGAAGTGTAAGTTTAAATTATAATGACATTTTTAATACAATGAAATTTCGCTTCAAGGGTACCAAACCGTATGTTCAAAAAGGAGAATTTAACTGGGAGAGTAATACCGTTTATTTGGGTATTAATTACCGATTCGGAAGCACTCAATTCAGTGCGAAGTCGCGCAAAAAGAGAGCTAATGATGAAAAAGAAGGAACTAGTTTTTTATAAATATTTATTACCATTTTATAATTATACTTCCCCAAGTGAATCCACTTCCAAAGGCAGCTAAAACAACCGTATCACCCGTTTTAATCATACCTTTCTCATGTGCTTCAGACAGAGCGATTGGTATGGAGGCTGCCGTCGTGTTTCCATATTTTTCAATGTTGTTATACACTTGACTATCAGCTAAACCAAATTTCTTTTGAATAAATTGAGATATTCTTAGATTAGCTTGATGCGGAATCAACATGTCAATATCACCAACTTCTAAGTTATTTTTATATAAACCTTCGTTAATCACTTCACTAAATCGTCTAACTGCATGTTTAAAAACGAACTGGCCATTCATGTATGGTCGGTAACTAAAATCTTCTGGGTCGTTGTCTTTTATGATGTCAGTAACCCAACGTGTTCCCATACCAGGTGCTTCAGTCGCCAGCTCGAGGGCGTGTTTACCTTCAGAATGAATGTGTGTTGAAAGAATTCCTTTACTAGGATCTTCTTCTCGCGTTAAAACTGCTGCGCCAGCACCATCTCCAAATATGACAGAAATGCTTCGACCTCGAGTTGACTTATCAATTCCTCTTGACTGTAGTTCACTTCCTATAACAAGAACGTTCTTGTACATTCCAGTTTTAATAAACTGATCTGCTACAGAAATTGAGTAAACAAATCCTGAACACTGGGCTCTAATATCGATTGCCGCTACAGTATTGATCCCTAGAGCTTCTTGAACTTGAACACCAGGTCCTGGAAAATAATAATCTGGGCTTAACGTAGCAAACACTATTAGGTCAATATCTTCATTTTTCATTCCAGAATTAGAAATAGCCGTTTTGGCTGCTTCTAGGCCCATAGTAAAAGTTGACTGTCCATCTCCCGATTTGACCCATCGACGCTCTTTTATGCCTGTGCGCTCTTGAATCCATTGGTCACTAGTATCCATAACCTTAGACAAATCGTCATTCGTTACAATGTTATTTGGCACATAATGTCCTAATCCTATTATTTTTGAGTTAAACATCTCTAATAATTTTTAAAAAGAGTAACAAATATAGACTAAAATGTCAGTTTGTCACCTTTTAATATTTGGTATTTTTTTTGACATAAGATAAGTAAATTAATAAATAAAAACTCTAGTTATGTCTAAAGGAAAGATTAATGTATCTGTTGACAATATTTTCCCACTGATAAAGAAATTTCTCTACAGTGACCACGAAATATTTTTACGTGAACTTATTAGTAATGCAACTGATGCAACACTAAAATTAAAACACCTAGCCAATATTGGAGAGGCAAATGTTGAATATGGCAGTCCAAAAATTGAAATAAAAATTGATAAAGAGGGTAAAAAACTTCACATTACAGACGAGGGTCTAGGAATGACCGCAGATGAAGTCAAAAAGTACATTAATGAAGTTGCTTTTTCTGGTGCAGAAGAATTCCTAGACAAATATAAAGATAAAGTTGACGACTCTGGAATTATTGGTCATTTTGGATTAGGATTTTATTCTGCGTTTATGGTCGCTGAAAAAGTGGAAATTATTACCAAATCTTTTAAAGATGAACCTGCTGCTCATTGGAGTTGCGATGGAAGTCCTGAGTATAAACTTAAAGCTTCTGATAAAACAGAGCGAGGGTCGGAAATTATTTTGCATATTGCCGAAGATTCTACTGAATTTTTAGAAGAAAGTCGAATAACTTCTCTTTTAAACAAATACAATAAATTCATGCCTATCCCAATTAAATTTGGTACAAAGGAAATTGATGACGAATCCCATGAACCAAAAACAACTACTGACAAAGACGGTAAAGAAACTACTGAGCCTAAGAGAAAAGTCACCGTTGACAATATTATAAACAACCCAAATCCTGCTTGGACCAAACAACCTGCTGAACTGAAGGATGAAGATTATAAAGGATTTTATCGGGAATTATATCCCACACAGTTTGAAGATCCGTTATTTAATATCCATTTAAATGTAGACTACCCCTTTAATTTAACTGGAATTCTATATTTCCCGAAAATGGGAGAAGACATGAACATACAAAAGGATAAAATCCAATTGTATCAAAATCAAGTGTTTGTGACAGATAATGTTGAAGGAATTGTACCTGAATTTTTAACTATGCTCAGAGGGGTAATCGATTCTCCTGATATACCACTGAATGTATCAAGATCATACCTTCAAGCAGACGGTGCTGTTAAAAAAATTGCATCATATATTACCAAAAAAGTAGCAGACAAAATGAAATCTCTGTTTAACACAAACAGAGAGGATTATGAATCCAAGTGGAATGACATTAAAATTGTTATCGAGTACGGAATGCTTTCAGAAGACAAATTTTTTGAGAAATCAGAATCATTTGCCCTCTATCCTACAGTTGATGGAACGTACTACACATATGAAGAGCTGTACAACAAAATCAAAGCTAACCAAACAGACAAAGACGAAAAATTAGTAATTTTATATGCTTCCAATAAAGATTCTCAACATAGCTACATTGAAGCTGCAAAGGCTAAAGGATATGAGGTATTATTGCTAGACTCACCAATTGTATCTCATTTGATTCAAAAACTAGAAAGTACTAAAGAGAATATTTCGTTTGTTAGAGTAGATTCAGATCATGTAGATAACTTAATAAAGAAAGAGGAATCAACTGTATCTAAGCTTAGTGATGACGAGAAAAAATCTCTTGAAACAGTTTTAAAACAAGTAGTGCCGTCAGAAAAATTTATGGTTCAACTAGAAGCAATGGACAGTAGTTCAGCACCATTTATGATAACGCAGCCTGAGTTTATGCGTCGTATGAAAGAGATGCAACAAACTGGCGGTGGTGGAATGTTTGGAATGGGTAATATGCCGGAAATGTATAATCTTGTTGTTAACACCAATTCCGAACTTGTTAGTCAGATTTTAAATACTAAAACTAAGAAAAAACAAGAACGATTAATCAATCAAAGTTTAGACTTAGCTCAATTATCTCAGGGACTTTTGAAAGGAGAAGCTTTGACCAATTTCATCAAAAGAAGTTATGACATGATTAAATAAATATTTCTAATCTAAAATTAAAAGCGGTCTTTGCAGGCCGCTTTTTTTATTTTTTTTGACTAAAGATTGGCTAAAAATAAAACTTAAGCTAAATTAGAGAAAATTAGTAATATGTCTTTATTTAATCTATCAAAGCCACATAAAATTAAATTACCAAACGCTGAAATTGAGTATACTCAAGCTTTTTTTACTAAAGAAGAGTCAATAAAATTATTTAAAAATATTTATAATCAAACCAATTGGGTCGAAGACGATATACGTGTATATGGAAAGGTTTACAAACAACCTCGTTTAACCGCTTTTTATGCAAATAATGATAAGGCGTATGGATATTCAACTATATCAATGCCACCTCAGCCATTTAGCCCAATTCTAAATGGCATAAAATTGAAAATCGAAAAAGCCACAAAAACAACTTTCACATCTTGTTTACTGAACCTATATAGAAATGGCCAGGATAGTAATGGTTGGCATGCTGATGATGAAAAAGTACTGGGAGAAAACCCTGTAATTGCTTCTCTAAGTCTCGGAGCTGAACGAACTTTTCATCTTAAACATAAAAAAATAAAGACCCTCAAATACAAGCTTATTTTACACAACGGGAGTTTATTATTAATGAAAGGTACAACGCAACACCACTGGTTTCACCAAATACCAAAAACAAAAAAAATGATTGAAAAACGAATAAATTTGACCTTCAGACTTATTAAATAGTAGAATTATTAGTGAGTAAAAGAAAAAAGCATCAAATAAATGATGCTTTTAACTACTAACCAACCAAAATATATTATTTTAAAAACAATATATTTTTTAAAAAATCAACATTCATGCCATATCGTAGTGTTAATTAAAATTTAACTTTAATTTCACAAAAAAAGGTATACTAAAATTGGTATTTTTATGATCATTGATTTTTCTATATTTGTAATAAATTGAACCATGACAGAGACATCTCCATTAATTACAGACGATACTATTGTATTTGGTTTATTAATGTCTGCAATTGCATTAATTTTTTACACAGAATCAATACCTACTGGTTTTTGGAAAAAGTTTTACAAAATAGTTCCAGGTTTATTCATGGCCTATATGCTCCCTGCATTATTCACAACTCTTGGATGGATTGCACCCGAGTGGGAAAGTCTAACTCCTAGCGGAGATACAACCACGAAGAGCAGTAATTTATACTATGTAGCTAGTCGTTATTTATTACCAGCTGCTCTGGTATTAATGACGCTAAGTATCGACTTGAAAGGAGTAATTAATCTAGGCTGGAAAGCATTAGTTATGTTCTTTACAGGTACCCTAGGAATCATCATTGGAGGCCCGATAGCAATTTTTATAATCTCATTTATCTCTCCTGAAACCGTTGGAGGCATAGGACCTGATGCTGTTTGGAGGGGTCTTTCCACTCTTGCTGGAAGCTGGATTGGTGGCGGAGCTAATCAAACCGCAATGCTAGAAATCTATGGATACAACCAAAAACTATATGGTGGGATGGTCTTTGTTGATATTGTAGTAGCTAACATATGGATGGCATTTTTACTAATAGGTATTGGTAAATCCGATAAAATAAATAAATGGTTGAAAGCAGACACCACCGCAATCGAAAGTTTAAAAAATAAAGTGTCGAACTTCACAGAAAGTATTAAACGTACTCCAACTTTGCCTGATTTTATGATTATGGTAGGGATAGCTTTTGGAACCGTCAGCTTAGCTCATTTACTCTCCGGTTTTATAGCACCATTTTTCAGCGACTTTATCTCCACGGTAAAATCTGGAACATCCAGAAATATATTTACATTCTTAGGGTCGTCGTTCTTTTGGATGATTAGTATTTCAACTTTGATTGCTGTAGGACTTTCTTTTACTAAAGCAAAAAACTATGAAGGGGCTGGCGCCAGCAAAATTGGAAGTGTCTTTATTTACATTTTAGTCGCTACTATTGGAATGAAAATGGATTTAACTATGATTTTTGACAACACTGGTTTGATAGTCATTGGAATTATTTGGATGACTATTCATGCACTTCTTCTTATTGGAGTTGCAAAATTAATTAGAGCTCCTTATTTCTTTTTAGCTGTTGGAAGCCAAGCGAACGTTGGAGGAGCAGCCTCTGCTCCCATTGTAGCATCGGCATTTCATTCGTCGCTAGCAACCGTAGGAGTTTTGTTGGCTGTGTTTGGATATGCTATAGGTACTATTGCAGCGATTGCTTGTACAATTCTTATGGAAGTAGCAGCCTCAACTTCCTAGAAATAATTATTATTAAATTTTTAAAAAATTCATGAAAAAGTATTTGTTATTTATCAGTATTTCTCTGTTTTCAGCTTGTAGTCAAACGAATAAAAAAATGATAGTGAATGGATCTATCAAAGGCCTTCAGAAAGGAACAATTTACCTTCAACATATAGAAGAAACAAAATATGTTACTTTGGATTCATTAATTATGAATAGTACTGAAAATTTCGAATTGGGATGCAACCTAGAAGAAGTAGAAATGTTATTCATAAGCTTATCTAAGGACGTAAATGCAGATCGAATCTCCTTTTTTGGTAGTAAAGTGACAAAAATAAATACAACTCTTAAGCGCTTTAAATTTGATGCTGAAATTGAAGGGGGTATTCAACAAGAATTATTAGAATCTTACTACGAAAACATGGTTCGTTTTAACAATCAAAAACTAGAGCTTATAAAGAACAAGATAATTGCTCAAAAGGAATCTGATCAAGAATTAGTGAAAGAAATTCAGATAAAAATAGACAACTCTTTAAAACGAAGCTATTTATACAGTTTTAATTTTGCTATTAATAATAAAAATAGTGAAGTCGCTCCTTATTTGGCAGTGGCTGAAGTATATGACGCAAATGTAAAATACTTAGATACAATAAATAGTGTTCTACCTGAAAATATTGCAAATTCTAAATATGGTATTATTTTACAAGACTATATTAAGAAAATTAAGTCTAGATAATTTACAGCTTATTAACCTTTTCGATTAAATCCTTTCCTTTATTTTCAAGATCTTGAGCGATTGACTTGAAATGTGCTTTTTGGTTTTCAACTTTCTTAGCGTTCACTTTTTCAATTAATTGATCAAAAGTTGCTATAGCTTCATCAATTAAAGCTTCACTCTTTTTTGTATCTTTATCAGTATTTGCATATTCCCAAATGTAAACTGCTTCAATTATATCTCCTAACACATAATTGATATCTTTTTTTAAATTTCTGACATTGGCCATAATCTATAATTTTAGTTTTTGCAAAATTACGTATTTTTATATAAACTTATAATAGTTTAACATGATTTGAAAAAATAGAAAAAATTTATAATACGTTTGGGCATTAATTAGTTTTTATTACTGGAAGTTTTCGTTTGATTATAAATCACAAACTTTGTCTTAAAATATTATTTAAAATTTAAAAGCATGTAACATTCTTTATTCTTACTGCCAATTTTAAATTCCTGCATAGGAAACAAAATTTCGAGGAGTCTCAAAAAGAGTAACCTGCAACTCCAAATTTGAATTGAGAACAGCTTTTAGTTTGTTATAAATAACCACTACAATATTTTCTGCAGTTGGATTTAAATTTTTGAACTCAAGAACATCAACGTTTAAATTCTTGTGATCAAACGCATCTTCAATTTCAGTTTTTATAAAGTCTTTCAATATTTTTACATCAATAACATAGCCTGTTTCTGGATCAATTTCACCAGTTACACTGACAGTTAAATCATAATTATGACCATGGAAATTTGGGTTATTACACTTACCAAAAACGGAATCATTTTTTTCAGAACTCCAATCAGGGCGGTGTAATCTATGTGCAGCATTAAAATGTGCTTTTCTACTTACTGTTATTTTCATCAGTGATATTTATGTGTTTATAAAATTTTTTAAATATAATTTTAAACCATTCTGTATAGAGTGATGGATTAAGGTTAACATCAGATTTTATATCTTCCATTGACATCCACTTCCAGCTTTCAACTTCTTCCGGATTAATAATAGGAGAATTTTCAAAACTTCCAACCATAATATGATCTAGTTCATGTTCTGTGAGTCCGTTATCAAAGGAAACCTTATAAATAAATGAGGTTGTTTCCTTGAGTTCAGTTACAAATCCCATTTCTTCATGCAAGCGTCGGGTTCCTGCCTCAATATTAGACTCTCCATTACGCTGATGAGAACAACAAGTGTTTGTCCATAACAATGGAGAATGGTATTTATGTGCGGCTCTTTGTTGTAGCATCAATTCATTGCTAGAGTTAAAGACAAAGACAGAAAAAGCTCGATGTAAAATGGCTTTTTGGTGTGCTTCAATTTTTGGCATTAGTCCAATCTGCTTATCACGTTTGTTAACAAGGATAACATGTTCTTCAGTCATTTAACAAAAATATTAACTTTATATTAAATTTTTACTAATTAATTCCTAAAGTTAATTTTTAGTAGAATAAATTGGTGTGTGGAGCATCTCTAAGAACTCTTGTTCAGAAATAATAGGTACTTTTAAACTATTTGCTTTAGAACGTTTACTCGGCCCCATATTTGAACCAGCTAATAAAAATGAGGTTTTAGCAGAAATTGAACTTACTACTTTTCCGCCGTTTGAATCTATTAATTCTTTAAGTTCATTTCTAGAAACTGAGTCAAAAACACCTGAGACTACAAAACGTAGACCCTGTAATTTTACAGTTTGATTGAATAATACTTCATCAGACAACTTTAACTGAACACCATATAGTATCAAACGAGAAACTATTCTAATATTGGTCTCGTTTTTAAAAAATACTACGACACTTTCAGCTATTTTAGTTCCAATTTCATCAACGGTTTCCAAATCTTCTAAAGTGGCTTCAGATAAAGCCTGTATGGACTTGTAGTGTTTTGCTAATTTTTTAGCAACAGTTTCTCCAACATAACGAATTCCTAAACCAAACAACACACGTTCAAAAGATACCTCTTTTGATGCTTGAACGCCATTGACTAAATTATCTGCGCTCTTACTAGCCATTCGATCTAAGTGAATGATCTGATCTGCAGTCAACTCATACAAATCTGCATAATTTCGGATTAAACCCGCATTAACTAATAAAGCGACTGTTTCTCCTCCCAATCCTTCAATATCCAATGCCTTTCTAGAAATATAATGTTGGATTCTCCCAATAATTTGAGGGGGGCAACCCATATCATTTGGACAATAATGCTGTGCTTCTCCGTCTTTTCTTACCAAAAGAGATTCACATTCAGGACAATTAATAATATAAATTGATTTTTCAGAATCTTGTGTTCGATGGTCTATATCTACACCAATAATTTTAGGAATGATTTCCCCACCTTTTTCGACATAAACCCAATCGCCAATACGAATATCTAATTTCTTAATTTGATCCGCATTGTGTAAAGACGCTCTTTTTACTATTGTTCCTGCCAACTCTACTGGTGTTAGATTGGCTACAGGTGTTATAGCACCAGTTCGGCCCACTTGATATGAAATATACTCAAGTCTAGTAGATACTTGTTCTGCTTTAAATTTATAAGCCATTGCCCAACGCGGTGCTTTAGCAGTAAAACCTAACTCAGCTTGGTGGAATAAGTTATTTACTTTTACTACAACTCCGTCGGTTTCATAAGGTAATTCATGTCGGTGTAGATCCCAATAATTCACGAATTCCAAAACACTTTCAATTGAATCCGATATTTTAGCAACTGAAGGAACTTTAAAACCCCACGAACGGGCTTTCTCTAAATTATCGAACTGGGTTTTGATGCCTGTATTCTCTCCAACAACACTATACAATAAACATTCCAGGGGACGCCTTGCTACCTCAGTACTATGCTGAAGTTTTAAGCTCCCAGAAGCCGTATTTCTGGGGTTTTTATATGGCTCTTCGCCAGCAGCGATCTTCTCTTGGTTTAAAGCCTTAAAACCTGCAAAAGGTAGTACAATTTCACCACGAATTTCAAATTTACTTGGATAATTCCCTTCTAGTTTCAAGGGGACTGATTTGATAGTTTTAATATTTGCTGTTACGTTATCTCCTTGAGTTCCGTCACCCCTTGTGAGTGCCTGAACCAGCACCCCATTTTCATAGGTTAAACTAATTGATGCTCCATCATACTTAAGTTCGCATGTAAACTCGATAGGACCATCTACCATTTTATGCAAACGGGCTTCCCAATCCATTAAGTCCTCTTTTGAATAGGAATTATCTAAAGAATACATGCGCTGTGCATGCTTTATCGTTTGAAAGTTTTTAGTTACTTCTCCTCCAACCCTTTGAGTTGGCGAAGTTGAATCGAATAATTGTGGATGGTTTGCCTCTAGATCTTGAAGTTGTTTTAATTTAACATCAAATTCAAAGTCTGTAATAGTGGGTTTATCCAACACATAATAGCTATGATTGTGCTGACTGAGCTCTTCACGCAATTTTAAAATCTGTTCTTTTTCTTTCATTGAAAAATTAATATAGATTACTTATTAGCATAAACAATATATGAAAATGAGTGGTATTTAACTGTGAATTAAATGAGATTTTATTATCAACTTATTAAATAAAAATTAACGTTTTCTAGCGCAAAGCATCCTATTTTTAGAAAAAATATCTGTCTTTATTTGTATAGTTTCAAAACAAGTTGAAGAAAAAAGAGACTTTGTTTCTTCGGATAAATACTCATTAATTTCAAAATATATTAAGCCTTGTGAAGTTAAGTTCCTTTTACTCATCTCAACAATCGCTTTATAAAACAACAAAGGATTATTATTTTCTACAAAAAGTGCTAAGTGAGGCTCATGATTTAAAACATTAGGAGACATCATTTCCTTTTCACTTTTGCGTACATAAGGGGGGTTAGATACTATAACATCAAAAAATAAATCCTGGCTTTCCCAGTTTAATATACTAGCTTCAATAAATTGAATAACGACATCATTAGCTTCAGCATTTTTTTTGGCAATTGACAATGCACCCAAACAAATATCCATAGCATGGACATCAGCCCTTGGAAGCTGCTTAGCCAAACTAATGGCAATACAACCAGAACCTGTGCCTACATCTAAAATTTTGATAGACTTGTCGGGGTCTAACTGTTCTAAAACCCAACTTATAAGCTCTTCAGTCTCAGGGCGCGGAATCAATACTTCCTTATTAACAATAAAATCCGAACCAAAAAATAGAGTAGATCCAAGAATATACTGAATCGGTTCATAATTTAACAAGCGTTCGATAACCATTTGAAAATACTCAAAAGTATGATTAGTGATAATCATCTCTGATTTAATAGATATATCAATTCGTTTTAATTTTAAATGCATACTACAAATTCTATAGAAAAAAGTATCAATCTCTTCATTTGGGTAATAACCCATAAGCCCATTATTGAAAAAATTTTGAAGTGATTTAAGTTGCATTATATCGTTTTTAACATCCAAACTCCACATGAAGTATGCCCAGTGTAGCCCATAGGTTGCTTAAGTTCTTTAAAATCATTTTTTTTATATAATTTTATTGCTTTTTTAAGCTCCAAAAGTGTTTCTAAATAGCAATATTTGTAACCCATTTTTTGAGCTGCATCTAAACAAATGCTAAGAAGTTTTTGGCCATATCCTTTACCTCGTAATTCATTAGAAAAATACATTTTCTGAAGCTCACAAATAGTGTCATCTTTAGTTGATAAGGATTTGATTCCGCCACCACCTTTGACCTGACCACTCTCTTCAATTACAAAATAAATTGCTTTTTCTTCATGGTAGGATTCAAACATTCGAGTTGTTTCTATATCTTCGTAAGCAGTCCCTTCCAAAGGAAGGCCAAGTTCCTTAAATGTAGATTTTATAACCGATTCAATTTGTAAATTATCCTCAATTTTAATTTCTCTAATACGCATACAACGAATAACAATTAATAAATCTTATTTTTGTATTTCGAAGATACATATATCCCCTAAAAAATGATTAAAAAACTCGCTTTACTTCTGTTTTTAGCAGCATATACAAGCTGCGGAGTTAAACAAAGACCAATATTAATAAAAGTTGACCGTATTAAATTGATTACTGCCAATCCAACTAAAATAATATTGAGTGCAAACGCATTGTTTAACAATCCAAATTTAATTGGAGGACGGCTCATCACAAATGGTGTTACAGTATATGTTAATGATATTTCTTTTGGCAAAATTGAAATAGAAGAATTTAAAGTCCCTGCCAATGATAATTTCACAGTTCCGTTAAAAATTGAGATAAAAGTTAAGGATTTATTTAATAAAGATTCTAGTGGATTTCTAAACGGTCTACTAAGTAGTGTATTAAATAGCTCTCTTAATGTCAAATATAAAGGAGAAATTCTATTTAAAACTTTTGGTATTAACCATAGCTACATAATTAATAAAACAGAAACAGTCAAAATAAAAATATAATCAACCACAAAAAATACATAGCTCGGTGCATCGAAGTCGCCAAAAACGGACTAGGAAATACGGCTCCAAATCCTATGGTTGGATGCGTGATTGTGTTTGAAAATACAATTATTGGTGAAGGCTTCACCAGTCCATATGGAGGGGCACACGCAGAAGTTAACGCAATCAACAGCGTAATTGATCCAAGAGTTTTAGAAAAATCAACAATATATGTGACACTTGAACCCTGTGCTCATTTTGGAAAAACTCCTCCCTGCTGTGACTTAATTATTGCTAATAAAATTCCCAGAGTAGTCATCGGTTGTATGGATGAACACGAAAAAGTCTGTGGAAAAGGAATTTCAAAACTTAAGGCAGCTGGGTGCGACGTTATTGTTGGAGTTTTAGAAAAAGAATGTAAAATCCACCATAAGCGCTTTTTAACCTATCATTCTAAAAAGCGCCCCTACATAATATTGAAGTGGGCTCAAAGTAAAGATGGATTTATAGCGCCACTATCCAAATCAGAAATTAAGCCCGTGTGGATTAGCAACACGCGTTCAAGACAACTAACACACCAGTGGCGTGCACAAGAACAAGCTATTCTAGTAGGCGCTAATACAGTAGCTCAAGACAACCCTTGCTTAACAACTAGACAAGTTGAAGGCAAAAACCCCATCAGAATTATTATTGACATTAAAGACACTCTAACTAGTTCTAGTCAAGTATTTAATTCCGAGGCAAAAACTATTAAGCTTACAGAAACTGAAATAGACCCAAAAAAACCCTTAGCAAGTGAAGTTAGCAATGCCCTTTACGCAAAAAAAATCACATCTGTAATTATTGAAGGAGGACTTAAGACACTTCAAGCTTTTATAAACGAAGGTCTTTGGGACGAAGCTCGAATATTTTCAAGTTCCGATAAACTAAAAGAAGGGATTAAAAAGCCTCAGATAAAGGGAAAACTAACCAAAGAAACTCGTATTGAGTCTGATTACCTAAAAATAATATTAAATGATAAACACTCTGATATTTGACTTTGGTGATGTTTTTATTAATTTAGACAAACCCGCAATTGAACGTTCTCTAAACAAGTTAGGAATCTCTACTATCACTGGTGAGATGATTGAAACAGCTAAGGTCTATGAAAAAGGTTTAATTTCTACAAATGAATTTATCAATTCATTTACAAAAAAATTCCCAACAATTTCTAATAAACAGTTTACAAAAGCGTGGAATTCAATTATTTTAGACTTCCCAGAACATCGTTTAACTTTCATTGAAAATCTGGCTTCCTTAAAAAAATATAAACTCATTCTATTAAGCAACACAAATGCACTTCACATTGACAAAGTCATTGAAAATATGTCGCTGAAAAGATATTGCCGCTTCAAAAAATGTTTTAACAAATTTTATCTATCTCATGAAATAAAATTAAGAAAACCAGATCATTCTATTTATGAGTTTGTGTTGAACGAAAACAACCTTATGGCTAAAAACTGCTTTTTTATTGATGATACAAAAGAAAACACAGATACCGCAAAAAAATTAGGGTTACTTACTTGGAATAATAACCCTGAAAAAGACGATATTATAAATTTATTTAACAACTCAGTCTTAAAAGAATTCTAAATTTTGTTTAGTTACAATACAATTATCGCTCCAAGCAAAGAAGTACTTCATAAAGAAAGAGGTAGTAAGTTTTATGGGCTTGCCTTCCCTGTAAAAACAAATATAGAAGTCAAAAATGCAATTAAAAATCTTAAAAATAAACATTCTAGTGCAGGACATTTTTGCTATGCATATAAATATGGTATTGAAAAGACATATTACAGAGTCTCAGACGATGGAGAACCAAATAATAGCGCTGGACTTCCAATTTATGGTCAACTAGAAGCCTATAAACTAACAAATATTTTGATTGTAATTGTTCGATATTTTGGGGGCACTAAACTTGGAGTTGGAGGGCTTATAAGCGCGTATAAAACTACTGCTAAATTGACATTAGAATCTAGCCAAATTAAGACATTAGATATTTTAGTGCCATGTAAACTGAGTTTTGTTTATGAAGATATAAGTAAAGTAATGCGAGTCATAAAAAAGCATCAAATAATTATAAAATCTCAGCGACTGGAAATGGAGTGTGAAGTATTGGTTTTAGCAAAAAAAATAAACTTAGATAGACTAATTATCACAATTGCGGCCTTTCATCAAATTAAAATTGAAATTTTAAACGATTAAATTTGCAGTTGGTCTAAAATATATTGCGGACAGCGCATTGGAAAATTCGATTTCATGTTAATAAATGCTAATTTGGTGTGTGCGGTAGTCAGTAATTCACCACTAGAATTATGGATTTCATAATTAAACTCAATTGAAGCCGTTGGACGCTTCAAGAGCGTAGTAGAAACGGTTAAAGTATCACCGTAAACTGCTGGTTTAGAGTATCTTAAACTCATTGAAACAACAGGAAGCATTACACCGTTGGCTTCCATTTGTCTGTAAGAGACTCCTATAGCATCAAGCCATTCTAAACGTCCTATTTCCAGATAATGAGCATAATTTCCATGGTAAACAACTCCCATTTGGTCTGTCTCGCCGTATCTGACTTTAATTTTTGTTTGATGCATATTTAGTAATATAAATTCAATAATTAAACATGAGAAAAAAAAATTAAATATTGACTTAAATTCGATTTTTTTTTTAAGAATTTTGTTCACATATTTGTAATAGCTTAAGCAAATTGAATACTCCACCCACTATTTCAAATTGTTTAACACTAACTAATCAAAAATAACACAATAATGAACATTAGCGCTCAAACGGTTTGGGATAACTGTCTAGATTTTATTAAAGACAACATCCAGCCACAAGCTTACAAAACATGGTTTGAGCCTATTTTAGCAATTAAAATTGATAACCACGCATTAAGCATTCAAGTACCTAGTAAATTCTTTTATGAATGGCTTGAGGAGCATTATGTCAAAATTTTGAAAGTTGCTCTAACAAAAGAGTTAGGAGTCAATGCCAAATTAGTGTACATCATCAAGATGGAAAATACTTATGGCAACAAACAACCATTTACTGAAAAAATACCCAGTTCAAATCGTTCATCAGTTTATTCTCAAGAAGCCAACATTCCACTTAAATCCAAAAACCCAGAGCTAAAAAATCCATTTGTAATTCCTGGAATTAGAAATGTTAAGATTGAATCACAACTTAACCCTATCTATACATTCGAAAATTTTCTGGAAGGTGATTCTAATCGTCTTGCTCGCAATGCCAGTATAGCAGTCGCAAACAAACCCGGAGGTACTTCTTTCAATCCTTTACTTATATTTGGTGGTGTTGGCTTAGGTAAAACACACCTAGCTCATGCTATTGGAGTTGATATTAAAGACAAGTACCCTGAAAAAACTGTTCTTTACATATCTGCTGAGAAATTTACTCAACAATACATTGAGTCTGTCAAGAAAAATAACAGAAACGATTTCATTCATTTTTATCAAATAATTGATATTTTGATTATTGATGACGTTCAGTTCCTTTCAGGTAAATCAGGAACACAAGACGTGTTTTTCCATATATTTAATCATTTACATCAAAACGGGAAGCAAGTCATTTTAACAAGCGACAAAGCACCTGTTGACATGCAAGATATTGAACAGCGACTTTTATCTCGTTTTAAATGGGGACTTTCCGCTGAACTACAAAAACCGAATTTTGAAACACGTGTTTCTATAGTTAAAAACAAGCTATACAGGGATGGTGTTGAAATGCCTGAAGACATCATTGAATACCTAGCTAAACATATCACTACTAATGTACGTGAACTAGAAGGTGCCATTATTTCCCTAATCGCTCAATCATCTTTCAATAGAAAGGAGATTACCATCACACTAGCCAAGGATGTTGTTGAGAAATTTGTTAAAAACACCAAAAGAGAAGTCTCAATCGACTACATACAAAAAGTGGTGTCAGATTATTTCCAAATGGACATTGACACTCTACAATCAAAAACAAGGAAACGTCATATAGTACAAGCTAGACAATTAGCAATGTTTTTTGCTAAAAAATTCACAAAAGCCTCATTGGCAAGTATTGGCTCTCAAATTGGAAAACGTGATCATGCTACAGTCCTTCACGCTTGTAAAACAGTTGACAATCTCTCTACAACTGATAAACAATTTAGAAAATATGTTGAAGATTTGACAAAGAAATTGTTAGTGTAATTTTTATTTATAACATCTCTACGAACAATTGGAATTTATGAAGAAATACT
>JAQWYU010000308.1 GCA_029253805.1 Flavobacteriaceae bacterium
CGTTTTCATGGGTGGCAAAAACAACCCAATACCAAAACGGTTCATTTGATGATTGATAGAACGTTGAAATTTATTCTTGGAGAACAAAAATTCAAAACACTAGGAGCGGGGCGTACCGATGCTATGGTTTCTGCCAATGAAGCGGCATTTGAATTGTTTTTGGATCACAAACCTATTGAGGATTTAACGGCTTTTTTAGAATTGTTTAATCATAACCTTCCGCAAGATATCCGTGTGTTAAATATCAAAGAAGTGGATGCTAAATTTAATGTTATTCAAGATTCAACATTAAAGGAATACCACTATGTTTTTGCACAGGGTTCAAAATTTCATCCGTTTGCAGCGCCGATTTTGACGACTATTTTAGATCCATTAGATATCGAATTAATGAAAGAAGGTGCACTGCTTTTTGAAGGTCAAAACAATTATAGAACCTATTGCTACAAACCCTCTGATGAAGGCGTGTTCAAACGAGAACTTATCTGTTGTAAGCTCATCGAAAACACCGTTTATAAAGCCAATTTTTTTCCAGAAAAAAGTTATATTTTAAAAGTGATCGGTAAAGGATTTGGACGTCACCAAATACGACTGATGATGGGCGCTTTGATTAAATTAGGACGGGGAGACCTCGATTTAAATTATATTAGAAAGAGTTTAACACCTGATAGTCAAGAAGTCATGGATTATATTGCTCCAGCTTCAGGCTTGATTTTACATAAGATTGAATTTAAAACTTAAAACATGCTATCTAAAGACGTATTTAGTTTTTTGAAAAAATTACAAAGTAACAATAACCGTGAGTGGTTTAATGAGCATAAGGCAACGTTTAAGACCATTGAAGTTGGAGTGAAGCAGTTTTATAACCAGTTGTTTGAGCAACTTAACCATGTAGATTCGATTGATTCTTTTAAGGTTTTTCGTATTTATAGAGATGTACGATTTTCAAAAAACAAATTACCCTATAAAACCCATTTTGGGGGGAGTTTTCATCGTACCAAACCTGAGCTAAGAGGAGGATATTATCTACATATCGCTCCGAATAACAAGAGTTTTATTGCAACAGGATTTTGGGATCCTAACAAAGAAGACCTTTTTAGAATTCGTAAAGAATTTGAAATGGATGCTTCAGAACTACGCGGATTGATGAATCAACCAACGTTTAAAAGCGTTTGGGGAGCGATGCAAGGCGATGAGCTAAAGTCTGCACCTAGAGGATTTGACAAGTTAGATCCCAATATTGATTTGATTCGTAAAAAGCAGTTTATTTTTACCAAAACCTATTTAGATAAAGAAGTGCTATCCGACGGTTTTGATAAAGAAGTCATTGAAAACTTTAAAGTCATTCGTCCTTATTTTGACTATATGAGTTCTGTATTGACCACAAATCTTAATGGAGAGCCTATTTTATAGGAGAATATTCAGACATTAACTGAACATTACTGATCAACCTTTCCTTTACAATATCTGTCATGCGTTTATTTAAATTAGAAGCGTTTTTAAGGTATTCAGAATATTCCTCAACTGAAAACAAACCAATTAATAGGTTTCTAAAAGTATTTCTAAGTTTACTGTCCTTTGCGATTGTAGTCTCAATATAAAGTATTTTCTTTTCTGTTGATAAATCAAAAAAAACATTCTTGTATTTTGTGCAAAATTGTAAGAAAACAGCAATTAAAAGGTCGTTTTGAAATTTAATAATAGGACGTAATACAGTATTCTGAAAATATTCTTCAATTGACATGTCTGTTTTAATCGTATTTATTAAAATTTTTGGACGCAAAGAATTTAGATGTAAATCTCTTGAACACACAGGCTAATTATTTGTCGGTGTTAAGATAGAAGGTTCCGAAATCACCAAGTAAAAATCGGGAACTGAAGCAATCATGTGATCAAAAATATCAGCAATAATATACTCATAATTTTGCCAGCGTTTATCACTACTAAAAGCGTAGATTTCTATAGGTAAACCGTAGGCAGTTGGTTGTAACTGTCTCACCATAACCATTAAGTCTTTGTTTATTGCAGAGTGCTCTTGAATATAAGTTTCCATATATTTTCTAAACAAACCAATATTCGTGAGATTTCTGCCGTTGATTAAAATTGATTTATCGACTGAATTAGTTTGGTTATAATTATTTATGTCTTCTGAACGCTGAATTACATATTCAGAAATTAATTGAATTTTAGAAAGTTTAATAATTTCGTCTTGATTTAGATTTTTAACGCTTTCCATTCTAATATTTAAGGCACGCTTGATTCGCCTGCCTTTAGACTCGTCCATACCTCTCCAGTTTTTGAAGGAATCAGAAATCAGAGCATAGGTAGGAATAGTTGTAATTGTATTGTCAAAGTTTTGAACTTTAACAGTAGCGAGATTAATTTCTATCACATCACCGTCAGCACCAAATTTATCAAATGATATCCAATCTCCGATACGAACCATGTCATTTATAGACACCTGAATACTTGCTACAAAGCCTAAAATAGTATCTCTAAATACTAATATTATAATTGCAGAAACAGTTCCTAATCCAGCTATAAACTCCC
The DNA here is from genome assembly GCA_029253805.1 of Flavobacteriaceae bacterium. Lineage (GTDB taxonomy): Bacteria > Bacteroidota > Bacteroidia > Flavobacteriales > Flavobacteriaceae > Hel1-33-131. Next base: position 2,548 of record JAQWYU010000308.1, read on the forward strand.
AAAAAGAAATGCCTGTAATAATAGCTACCATTACAAAAATACCAGTAAGCCATACAAACATCATAATTACTTGAATATAACTGTCTACAGGTTTGTCTTTAAGGAAAATAAGAGTTTTAAAGTAGGATTTAATAGAATTTAAAATACTTCTAACGCCAATTATTAATAAAATAATTCCGATCACTAAAATAGATTTCTGACAAAAGTCTTGTAGAAAAATATTATCAAAAAATAGGCTTGGAATAAACTTATATGCAATAATGAATGGAACAAAATGGGCTATATTACGTGGCACATTATTAATCACCAAAATATCGTCAAAGTCAGTTTTAGATTTGGCTGCAATTCTAGAAAATGTAGCTAATAAAGTCTTACGAATGACATAATCAACTAAAATAATGATTAAGATCAATCCCATAAACAATACTGAATGTGTAATTAAATCAGAAAAATAAGAGGAAACTTTCAAGGAAAGTAACAGATCATTTAATTGATTATAAAAATATTCCATAATGGTTTTAGTTTAGTTTTCTTAGTTTATGTTCAACAATAAAAGTTCCAAATGGGATTATGGATGCTAATGAAATTAAAATAAAATGCTTTTTAAACCAAGAATGATCCAAACGCATTACAATTGCAAACGAAATATAGGCCATAAACAAAAAACCGTGAGGCATCCCAAGAGTTTTTACAATTGTCACATCGCCTTTAATGTACTTTAAAGGAACACCAACAAATATTAATAGGATATAGGAAAGACCTTCAAAAAAGGCAATTAAACGGAACGCAGTTAGCATTTTCATAACTAATTTATATTTGTGCTAAATTAATAAAGAATTAGCAATAGTCCACATTGTTAATCTATATATTCTATTTTACATAATATAAATTATAGAACAAAATTAGTAATATTATGATTATTTAAGAAATATTATACTGCAAAGTATTTTAAAATTCTGCTAAAACAATTTAAAGTGGTTAGATTAAATACTCTTGAGGTATTTTGTGAATCCAAAAAATATGAAATTAAATGAATCTTTTTATTTAATTTCACAGACTTCTGCAACTGTAACTATTTTTCCAAAAGTATTTCCCCAGCTATGGTTGGTATAATTCATCACATCTGCAATTTCCTCAGCGCTAAGACCCATTGGTGGCATGTATTTGTTATATTCAACACCATTTACCTTAATCTTTCCCTTTAATCCAAACTTAAGTCCTTTAATACTTGCATCCCTGTTTGCTTCTAAATAGTCTGAATTAGCCAAAGGTGGATATATTTTATTAACTCCATTACCATTCGGCAAATGACAACTTACACAAAAGTCTGAATAAACTATATTTCCTCGCTTTATACTCTCCTTAAGTGCTTTGCTTTGACTTTGACTCTTCACATTTTTATAAGATGTATACATTATATCGGTTGAATAATTAAAAAACATCATCAAAAAAATTCCGATTAATAGAAATGCAAAACTTAATAACTTCATATATTTTTTATTTATTTGGAATAATTTTTACAATACCTACCCCTTCTAATGATGCATAAACATAGCCATCTGTACCTTGTCGAACGTTTCTAACCCTACCCATTCCTTCGAGGATTTTTTCGCGTTTAACAACCTTATTGTTCTCTAACACAAGTCGTTCTATATATTCAAATTTTAAAGAACCAATCAAAAGATTGTTTTTCCAATCTTTATACATGTCAGATGTTATATATGCCATGCCGCTAGGCGCTATTGAGGGAACCCAATAGAACAAGGGTTGTTCCATTCCTGGTAGATCTGTATCATCTGTAAAGCTTGTTCCCGAATAATTAATACCATAACTGATAAGTGGCCATCCAAAATTACCCCCCTTTTTTATGCGGTTGATTTCATCTCCACCTCTTGGTCCATGCTCATGTACCCAAATTTCACCTGTATCTGGATGACAAATCATTCCTTGTGGGTTTCGATGCCCATAGCTATATATAGCAGTTTTGGCGCCTGGAAAGTCCAGAAAAGGGTTATCGTTAGGAATACTACCATCATCGTTGAGCCTGTATATTTTTCCACAATCTCGCTTTATATCTTGTGGGTTAACATCTCTATTTCCACGGTCTCCAATAGAAAAATACAAATACCCATCTTTATCAAATTCAATACGAGACCCAAAATGTTGTCCCCGTTTAGAGTTTGGTTCCGCTTTGTATAAGCGTTCTACAGACGTTAATTTAGAATCAATAAGTTGAGCTCTAATTAGTGTAGTATTTCCGCCCTCCCCTTCCCCATCCGAAGAAGAATATGTGATATATAGCCATCCATTTTCTCTGTAATTTGGGTGTAGTTCTATATCCATTAAACCTCCCTGTCCACGTAAATATACTTCTGGGAGTCCCTTAATTTTTGTTTTCACTCCAGCATTATAATGAATTAACTCTCCAGATTTTTCAGTGATTAAAATTGATCCATCTGGAAGAAAAACAAATCCCCAAGGGATATCGAGCTCATTAACCACCACTTCGGTTGTGTAATCAATGGTTTTAGGGTCGTCAGCTATTATAATCGACTTATGTTTTTGAGCACAAGCAACTATCGAAATAAAACTAATTATAAGTAATAAGTTTAAATTTTTCATAAAACTTAATTTTAGTGTTAAAATTAATGATACTAATTTATAATACATAATTAATTTTGATTCCTGAGTAATAATTTAAAGGTATTCCAGGATAATAGTAGCGGGGTGGACTTCCGTTGAAACTACGGGCATTAATTAAAATTTGTGATGCATACGATTCCCCAAAGAGGTTATCCACTCCTAGAAAAAAGTTAATCTTTAGTTTTTTAAGTCCCTGATTTTTATATCCAATTTTTAAATTGGTCAATGCATACGAATCACTATACAAATGATTGCTGTCTGACATTGGCTGACTTCCAACCTGTTGAAAATTAACAGCTCCATAGAAACCATACTCTGTAGAAATATTCATTCCAGCGTTCAATAAAATGGATGGAACCCCCGTTAAATCGTTTCCTGAGAAATCATCGTCACCATCAATAAATTCTTTAAACTTAAAGTGATTGAAGGTTCCATTGACAAATGTGCTTAATTCGAATTGTTTTTTGTCAATCCAAGAATAATTTAGTCCAATTTCTAATCCGTCATGTCTGGTTTGACCTGCATTAATTCCTATATATTGGTCGTTTGCTAACCGTCTTGACACCACTAAATTTTTTATATCCAATCGATACAAAGCTAGGTTAAACTGTAGCTTGTTTTTATAAATAGCACCTCTAGTTCCGACCTCATAATTCCATCCTGTTTCTGGTTTTAGGTCTGTGTTTATTTGCCCATTTGGCAATAGGGTTTCTGCTAAAGAAATTGGAGAAAAGCCATGACTAACAGTTGAGTACAAGCTAATGTCACTATTTGCTAAAAATGAAAAACCAATTTTAGGGGACAATATGCGTCTAAATTGATAAGAACCTGATTGATCAGGATTAGCTTCAGAAACTACGAAGTTGTCTTTTAGTTTATAAATTGTTTTGTTATAATTCAAACCAAATTCAAGTAAAATATTTTTACAAAGTTCATAATTAGTTTCTAAAAAAATATTATGGTAAGATCTGTCTTCATTAAAATCAGATAAAGAGATACCTTTCACACTCCCCGTTTCATCTGGAAAATCTTCATATAGATTCTGGAATGTTTTTGAACGGTAATGATCTTTAAAGAATTCCCCTCCAGCTGTAACGTTAAGTGGATTTTTAAATAACTGTACCTTTCCTAGTAAGCGGCTTCGTATTCCGTATGCCATAGTATATTCCTCTAAAATATTAAATGGTCTTGGCTCATAACTATCTCTAAATGATCCAAAGACACTCGTTATTTGTTTGAATCTCTGTTGAGTATTATGATTCCAAGTAATTCCTAATAATCCACGTTTTGACTCCTCAAATCCTTTGGAATTCCCCCATGTATAAGCAGCTTCTTTAGGTGAATTTAAAAAAGTAGATTTATTTACAGAACTAGGAATGAATGCTTTTAGATCTACATAGCTTGCTACTATCGAGAGTTCATTTTCATAATCGACATAATGGTTGGTGGCTAGTGTAAAGGTTTGTCTGTCGTACTGGTTGTTGTCCCTATAACCTTCGGAATGCGTATTGCTGTACACACCTCTGTAGCTATTGTTTATGGACCCATGGTTAAAATTCAAGCCACTTTTTAACAGCCCAAAAGATCCCATTGTCAATTGACTTTGAACAGATGTTTCTCGTAAAGAGGGATTTTTTGGTAAGAGGTGAACTACGCCACCCAAACCAGCGCCATAAACACTTGACGGGGCTCCTTTAACCACTTCGATCCTAGAAATAGAAGCAAGCTCAAGGTCTTCGATTGCTGTCTCACCACTGCCGTTGGTTAGTGGAATATCTTTGAAATATGCTCTTATTTTTGAAGTTCCATAAAGTGTTCGTGATCCAATTCCTCTGATTGTTAGTCTATTAGTATTCAAGGCACCACTTTGCATAAAAACACCTGGAACTCTATTCACGACTTGAGCGATGTTAGTATCATTTCCTGTGTTGATTTCTTTTTGAGAAAGAACTTCAACGGATGTCATGGCTTTTTTAAGCATTTTAGGAATCTGATTTGCATTAATGATCACTTCATTTAGTTCTAGTGCACTTAGACTTAACTGCACTGTAAAAAAATCAGTTGAATTTATCGTTAGGGTCTTTGATAAATACCCATTTTTTTTAAATAGGAATTCACCTTGAGAAAGAAGAATAAAATATCCTGAATCATCTGTAATTTGAACTTGATTTGTTTCTAAGTTATAAATACGAGTCTTAGCAAGCGAGACATTTGTATCTGAATCTATAACTCTTCCTTGTATCTGCGCTTGTGGAATGCTGAGAGTTAGCAAAAGAAGACAATAAGTAAAAAATGTATTCATTAAAAGTAAATGATTTATTTAAAATGCAAAATAACATTATTTCATATAATTTTTTTTTACAATAAAATGTTAGACAAAGGAAATATTAATAAGATCCTGTAATCGCTTCAATAATGCCTAATGCAGCGCATTCACCAGAAATTATGGCAGCGTTTAAAGATCCGTTCAATTGAGTATCACCTGCTAGAAATAATGAATTTGTTAAACGGGTTTCAGAAGGTATCATATCATATTTTAAATTATCTAACTTTGGTAGAGCTTTAGGGACATCATAGATTTCAATTAACTTAATTGTTTTAATTCCACAATAGGATAATAATTCTTCCTTTACAGCTTCTACAAGAGCTTCATGAGAAAGACTCTGAGTGTCTATTACCGTGACTGATAACAGCTCACTAGCTGGCTTTGATCTTGTTTTTAGACTGCTATTATAAAAAATATTATTAACTAAAGAGCCTGGTTTTGAAATCAAACCGATGAGTTGTTTATTAATTACTCTCGTTTCTGTCTCAAAATATAAAGTTACACAGGACTTCCAATTTATTGATTGGCTATTTAAATTAGGTACTAGTTCACTGGCTTCACTAGCAATGATGGTGTAATCACTTTCTATACAAGTTCCATTAGTAAGAATGATTTCAGTTTCTTTTAGTGTTTCTACTTTCGTATTATATTTAAATTTTGTGGTTTTTAAATTTTCTAATAATTGCTTTGGAATTGCCTCAATTCCTGACTTAGGTAATGTGGCATGACCTTCACCAAACATTTTATAAACAAATTCAAACATTCTGCTTGAAGTTTGAAGTTGATTTTCTAGAAAAATACCACTAAAAAAGGGTGTGAAAAAGTTGGTAATTATCGCTTCAGAAAAACCAAATTTTTGTAAATATGAGTGGGTAGTTTGTTCTTTTGCTGTAAAAATATTTGATAGCGATTTCTTTTTTAAATACAGATTTAGCTTTAAAATTTTAAACTTATCACGGAGTGTCCCGATTCCAGAGAAAAGGGTTGAGAATAACAAGCTGGGAGATCTAAGTGGATCACCTATAATCTTATGTCCGTTAGAAGAAAAAATAGAAGCTCCTGGTAAAAAATTTTGGAGTTCTAAAGCCTTATAATCAAGGTGTTTTTGTGCTGCGGGATAGGCAGTTAGCAATACCTGAAATCCATGATCCAATTGATAACCTTCAATTAAATCTGTTTTTACGCGCCCCCCTACTCGGTCAGTAGCCTCAATAATTACAGGACTAAACCCGTGATTCTCTAACACTCTGGCAGCAATTAGTCCACTTACACCAGCGCCTACAATATGTATTTTTACATTCTTTTTAATCATCAGTTAATTAAATATCCTAAAATTACCTCGCATTGACATGTTTTTTTAATAAACGTTTCTTTTCTTTTTGAACAGCAGGATGTTTTTTATGCCCCCAAATTTTATCTCTCGCTAATCGAGAACTCTGCTGTAAATCTATAATAGGTAGCGGATACACCTCTCCAATCACAACCCCGCAAAAAGTCTGTTCCATGGCTGTCATGGTCCAAGGTTCATGAATGTACGTCACTGGAACATTAGTTAGTTCTGGAATCCATTTTTTTATAAAGATTCCATCAGGATCATGATCTTGCGAATTTTTCACTGGGTTGTATAAACGAACTGTATTTATCCCTGTAGTCCCGGCTTGCATCTGAAACTGTGGATAGTGTATTCCAGGCTCATAGTCTAGAAACTGTCTAGCAAGATGGAAGGTCACTTCACGCCAATCTTGGTC
>JAQWYU010000309.1 GCA_029253805.1 Flavobacteriaceae bacterium
CATTGCAACTAGCTCTTCGCTAGAAAATTTATTTAAGACTGAATACATCATTTTCATTCTAAAATTACTGCTTAGCTGAGTGCGTTTATCATCCAAAAAATTCCAGTACAAGCTATTAAAAGGGCAGGCTTTTTCTCCGAGACGTTCTTTGACATTGTATTTACAATCCCCACAATAATTACTCATTTTGTTAATGTAACTACCAGATGATACATAAGGCTTGGTAGCTATTAGACCTCCGTCTGCAAATTGACTCATTCCGCGCGTGTTTGGAAGTTGTACCCACTCAAGAGCATCAATGTAAATTCCTAAATACCAATCGTCAACCAAGTCCGGGTTTGTTTGTGTCAGTAATAAGTAATTTCCTGTAACCATTAGCCTTTGAATGTGATGTGCATAGGCATTATCTAGGGAGTTATTAATAGTCTTGTTTAGACAGTTCATTTGGGTATCTCCTGTCCAAAAGAAATCTGGTATTGGATTTTGATTGTTTAATGTATTTAATTTTTTATACTTTGGCATATGGGCCCAATACATTCCCCTCATGTATTCACGCCAACCAATAACTTGCCTTATGAATCCCTCTACTTGAGAAATTGTAATTTCGTCACTATTTAACCTGTAAAAATCAAGAACACTCGATACAACTTCTTTTGGGCTTATTATTTTTAGGTTCATTGCAAACGATAATCTAGAATGAAATAAATAAACTTCTTCGTTATGTAGTGCATCTTGATAATCACCAAAATGAACTAACAAATTTTGATTAAAATATTCTAGCTGCTGTAATGATTGTTTCCTGTTGATTGGATAAGTTAAAGTTGATCCATTAAAACGTCCAATAGTATGTATGCCACAATTTTTAATAGATTTTAAAATTGAATCAACATTGTTGTTAAAATTAATAAATGGAGGTATTCCAGGGTCTCCTTTCCATTTATTGCGGTTACTTTTATCATAATTCCATTCTCCTCCCTCAGGTTGTTCGCCATTCATAAGTATGTGGTGTTTTTTACGCATATTTCTGTAAAAACGTTCCATTAGAAATTGCTTTTTTCCTTTAAAAAACTCTGAAAGTTCATTTCTATTTGTGTAAAAATGTTCTGAATCAACTTGTTTTGAAGGTATTGAAAGAGTTTCACAAATAGTTTTTAATTGGAAATCTAACCTGTACTCATCAGGTGATTGATATTCAAACTTTGAAATATTTAAGGAGGCAATGATGAATTTTAGGTTTTTTTCAAGGCATTGATGATTAGTCGAATCATCAATAGATAAATAAATAACTTTGTGGCCTTTTGAAATTAATTGCCTTGAAAACTCTTGCATGGCTGCAAAAAACCCGACAACTTTCTGAATATGGTGCTTAACATAGTCTGTTTCTTGGCGCATTTCAAACATACAATAGGTTATTTCTTTAGAAACCTTGTCGTACCAAGAGTGTTGAATATTTAGTTGGTCTCCAAGAATTAGTCGAAGTGTACTCATGTAATATTGATTTTAGAACTATTTATTTCGCTTACCACTGCATTTTTTGCTGCAATATTTTACAAATTCCCAGTTTTTTTCCCATTTTTTTCGCCAGGTAAAAGGACGTGTACATTGTGGGCAAATTTTTGTTGGAAGGTGAGTTTTTTTCAATACCTATAGCGTTTATTTAATTGGTCTCTGATAATCGATTCGTTGTTTAAGAGATGGAAGTGCATATCCATCCAGCCCATTGATGGTCATAACGTTTCCTTTAGAAAGGTTTATAAACCCATCTTTTTCAACAAGTTCATCTTTGACGTATAAATCTTTTATTTCTGCAATTATTTGGATAGTATTATTAGCCTTGATCTTGTATTCTTCACAATATGTTAAAGCTATCTGGACAGGAGCTCCTTTTACAAAGGGGGCGTGCCAATTATTTTTGTATTCTTCTTCAAGTTCTGTGACTTCGAACTCAGATATTCGTTTGTTATACTTAGCAGAGGTGTGGTGTGCCTGTTCAATGATATCCCAATGAATGTGATTTATTGTAAATTGACCAGTTTCTTTAATATTTTCATATGTGTTCCTAGGAACATCGCTCACAGGTCTAAAAATAATCCCTAGTAATGGTGGATTTGACCCAAAGTGAGTTACCGAGCTAAATACAGCTACATTAGGAATGCCATCATTTGACTTTGTGCCGATTAAATTAGCAGATTTAAACCCCGAACAACTGTTTACAAGGTTAATCTTGTAGAGGTGATCTAAATTGTCAAAGTCTTGCCTTTTTAAATGAAACATTTAGTAGTTTTTGAATTGATTAATTTTGACACTGGTTGCTTTTAAATCAAACATTAGGCTATATAGACCAAAAAAAGTTCTGTTTATGTATATAAAATGTTTGGAGCCTCTGTTTGCATTAAATTTCCTAAGCTCTGTACTTTGACTGTAACGTTCGCTAAGTTTTCCTATTTTATTAAAAAATTCTGGATTAGAGAAATCAAATATTTCATCATGAAAAGGTAGTGTAAAAACACTTAATAGTTCATGAAACATATTGGTAAAAAAATCTAACTCTTCTTTGGTGTCGTTTGCTGTTAATATTTCTAGTTCATATAGCTTTTCTTTGAACATTACTGGATTATTAATTGTTTTAACATTCGAGAGTTCAAAGTAGGGTATATAAAAATTATTTGGAATTGATTTCATGCATCCAAAATCTAAAGCTATTAGTTGAGCATCTTCATTAATTAAAAAATTTCCCGGGTGAGGATCTGCATGTACTTTTTTAAGTATGTGAATTTGGAACATATAAAAGTCCCAAAGTGCTTGTCCAAGTTGATTTGATTTTTTTTT
>JAQWYU010000310.1 GCA_029253805.1 Flavobacteriaceae bacterium
TCTTTAAACCCCAATCCTTCTACGTCATGTTTTAATATAAGTTCCATAGTTATAATAGTTTTATTTCATTAAATCGGCTACATACGGCATCAATGCTAAATGTCTAGCTCTTTTCACAGCAACAGACACTTTTCTTTGATACTTTAAAGAAGTTCCAGTCAAACGACGTGGTAATAACTTACCTTGTTCGTTTACAAACTTTATTAAAAAATCTGGATCTTTATAATCGATATACTTGATACCTGACTTTTTGAAACGACAGTATTTTTTTGCTTTGTTGGTGTCAATATTTAAAGGCGTTAAATATCTGATTTCACCATCTTTTTTTCCTTTGGCTTGTTGTTCTATAGACATAATTACGCTTTTTCTTTAAGTTTAACTCTTCTTCTTTCAGCCCATGAGATTGCATGCTTATCTAAAGTAACCGTTAAATAGCGCATGAAACGTTCATCGCGTCTAAACTCTACTTCCAAAGGGCTAATAGCCTCACCAGGAGCAGTAAATTCAAATAAATGGTAAAATCCACTTTTCTTGTTTTGAATAGGGTAGGCTAATTTTTTAAGCCCCCAATCTTCTTTTGATACCATCTTTGCTCCTTTAGAAACGAGAAACTTCTCGTATTTCTTTACTGTTTCCTTTATCTGAGTGTCAGATAAAACGGGATTCAAGATGAAAACAGTTTCGTAATGATTCATAAATTAATTATTTTTTGTTATAAAATGGAGGCAAAAATAGGTATAATTTATTGTTTAGACAACAATATACGTCATTATTAATATGGATTAGTAGATTCGTTTAACCGATTTTTGTGATTTTAAACGATTTATTTTTTGTAATATTGCTTTTAAAGATCTTAAAACCAAATCAATATGATTTTAAAATGTATAATTATTGATAACGACCCTCTTCAAAGATTAGGAACTTTGAATATTATCAAAGAAAATATTTCACTAAAAGTTATTGGTGAGTTTTCTTCAGCAATCGAATCAAAACTATTTTTACAGAATAATCAAGTAGATTTGATAATAATGGAAGTTAATTTCCCTGTGTTGAATGGATTTGATTTAATAGATTTTTGTAATAATGCTAAAGAAATATCGACTCCTAAAATTATTATCACTTCTCACGACGAGTCACAAGCATTCAAAGCTTTTGAATACCACATAATAGACTTCATCTCAAAGCCTGTTAATAAAAATAGATTTGACAAGGCCATTTCAAGAGTAATCTATGAAATGAAAATAACTAATAACTTTCAGGGTCATGATAGTGAACATATTTTCGTAAAGAGTAATTTAAAAAAACGGAAAATTTATTTAAACGAGATTAAATGGATTGAAGCGCTTGGAGATTATGTTAAGTTAATAACTAATGATAAAAGCTTCGTAATTCTTTCCACTATGAAAGCTTTTGAAAAAGAGCTTCCAAAAAAAATTTTTTTAAGAATTCACAAGTCTTACATTGTAAATCTAAAAAAAGTTGAAAGATACGACAGCAAACACGTTGAAATTGAAAAAATAAAATTACCCTTAAGCAGAACACGAAAATCTGAACTTGTTCAGGCTTTAGATATTTAATTTCAATAATTATCCACATTAATTATTAGTCTTACTCCTCTGTAATTCTTGGTACTTAAAAACGTTGTTTTAATTTTATTTATAGCAAACTTAGTTTTCAACAATGAATAATTTTGAGGTATCTTAAGAAGTATATTTTTATGATATTGATTCCTTATTCTTGAAACTAGAGGGAATTCTGGACCTAACACATTTGAATAAAAAACCCTGCGCAAACTGGAAGCCAGCCATTCTGACCCATCATTAACCTTGTTATAGTCTTTGTGCTTTAGTGTAATCTTAATAATCCTACAAAACGGTGGATATTTATAAATTCGTCTTTCCTCAAGCTGTTCAAAAAACATAGATTCAAAATCGTTAATAGACACATGCTGAAGTATACTGTGATTTGGATTATACGTTTGAATAATCACTTTACCTCTAACATCCGTACGACCTGAACGACCTGAAACTTGTTGAAGTAGCTGAAAGCTTCGTTCATGTGCTCTGAAGTCAGGGAAATTAATTAACTGATCTGCGTTAAGGACACCTACTAACTTCACATGCCTAAAGTCTAAGCCCTTTGTTACCATTTGGGTGCCAACTAAAATATCAATTTCTTTATTTTCAAAACTAGAAATAATTCTATCATAACTGTGCTTACCACGAGTTGTATCTAAATCCATTCTAGCTACTTTAGCGTCGGGAAACAAGTTCTCTATCTCTTCCTGAATTTGCTCAGTTCCAAAGCCTTTGGTATCTATTTCTAATCCCCCACAAGCCCCACAAGAATTTTGCATGGACATCATGTAGCTGCAATAATGACACCTTAACTGATTTTTGTATTGGTGAAACGTAAGACTAACATCACAATTTGGACATTCTGGTGTATGGCCACATGTATTACATGAAACTACAGGTGAATATCCCCTGCGATTTTGAAATAGTATGATCTGAAAACCTGACAAGAGTGTGTCTTTTATTTCATTGATTAGTCGATTACTAAAATGATTAGTCATTTGCTTTCTCTTATACTTGTCTTGTAAATCAACTAATTCAATTTCTGGCATAAGTACGTTGTTAAAACGATGCTTAAGGGCTATGTATCCATACTTGTTTTGATTATGAGCATTATAGTAACTTTCAATACTAGGAGTTGCCGAACCTAAAATTGTTTTGGCTTTGAATATTGTTGCTAATACTATTGCGGTGTCCCGTGCGTGGTAACGAGGAGCTGGGTCAAATTGCTTATATGACTGTTCATGCTCCTCGTCTACAATAACTAGACCCAAGTCATGAAAAGGCAAGAGAACAGATGAACGTGCACCAATTATAACTCTGGCAGAATTCGAATTGTTAAGAACTTGATTCCAAACTTCCAGACGTTCGTTTTGAGAATATCTAGAATGGTAAACAGCAATCTGATTTCCAAAGTACTGCTCCAGTCGATGAACTAGTTGAGAGGTTAATGCGATCTCTGGCACCAAATAAAGAACTTGTTTTCCTTGAGCAATTATAGATTCTATTTTTTTAACATAAATTTCTGTTTTACCCGAAGATGTTACACCATGTAGAAGACTAACATCATATGTTTTGAAAGAAGTATTTATTTTTTTTAAAGCTGATTCTTGAAACTTATTTAGAGATTTTGAAATGCTTAATTCAAAATCATTAAACTTAACTCTATCAATTTGAAATAAATAAACTTCAAAAATCCCTTTGTCTATTAATGCTTTAACTTGCGAAGAACTAGCATTACTTTTTACCTTAAGTTCTGAAACTTTTACCTGTGGATTTACATTTGATAATGAAAAATAGTTAACAACTAGCTCACGCTGTTTAGCAGACCTCTTTAGATTATCTAGCAATCCTTGTAGAGAATTTTCAGAGGCATAATCTGAATGAATTTTTACACATCTAATAAGTTTAGGTTTGTATTTCTCAAATACTTCTTGTTCTAAAACTATAGACTTCTTACCAATTAATCCTTGTAAAATTGGAAATGTGTGTTTTTTATTAAGAATCGTGCTGATTTCATTAATTTTTATGCTTGATTGCTGTTGCAATGCTTCATAAATTAAATACTCATCGTCAGAAAAAGAAGAAAGTTCCAAATCAACTGATTTGTTCAAGGAAATTAAAGTTTCGCTTTCTAGCAAAAAAATACTAGGTAAAGAAGCGCGTAAGACCTCTCCCATTGTACACATGTAATAACTCGAGATCCAATCCCATAACCGGAATTGGAATGAATTTAAAATTGGTGATTTATCTAAAATACTGTGTATTGATTTTGCTTCATAAGCTGTGGGGGGAGATTGATGTAACTTATACACCAAAGCAGTGTAGATATTACGTTTTCCAAAAGGAACTGTAACCCTAAAACCTTGTTTGATGAACTTAGCCTCTGCAGCTGTAATAGCATAAGTATAGTTACGCTCCAAGGGTAACGGCAATATAACATCTACAAAATCACATTTTGTTAACCGCATTTTTTCTTTAAAAGCTGTAGAGATGCATTTAATTCATGTCCCAAAAGAACAATATTTGCATTCAACCAAAAATAAAATAAGAGAATTAATAATCCACCTATGGAGCCATATAATTCGTTATACTTTGAAAAATTATCAATGTAAAGACCAAATAAATAGGACGATAGCAAAATTAAAAAAGTAGTGAAAAATGCCCCAATAGAAAAGAAACTAGATAATTTACCATCTTTAGTACCAAAATAATAAATAGTGGCCATGCTCACGTAAATCATTATTACAAAAAAGAAGTATCTGGCCCTAGTAATCCAAAATAGTTCACCTATGACATCTCCAGTAGAAAATGTTTCAATAATTGGATAAATTAAGTATATCTGAGCATATCCAAAACCAACAACTGTAAGAATTAGAATAAATACCAAAATTATTGCTACGCCTAAGGCATAAACATATTGTTTAAAAAAGTGACGATTAATTTGTTGATGATATGAATTTTCAAAAGCTGAAAAAACTGCATTAACTCCATTGGCCATTAAAAACATCGAGATTAAAAAAACAGTAGAAAGAAGACCTCCAGTATACTCTTTATTAATATTTTCAAAAATATTATTATTGAAAAAATCAGAAGTTTGTGGCGGTAAAATAGAATCTAAAAAATTTAAAAAATCAACTTTAAATGATTCAAATGGTATATATGGGATTAAAATTATAATAAACAACAAAAATGGAAATATCGCTGTAAAAAAACTAAATGCAATTGCGCTTGCCCTTATAGATAGAGCTCCTTTAAAAATTCCGATAATATACATTTCTAGTAAATCATACAAAGAGAGCCCTTCAAGCCCTGGAAGCTTAATTTTTTTAAGAAATTTAGCTATCCAATTTACAATTGGAATTTTGTTTATGTTATCGTTAATTGTTGAACTCATTAAACAGCTTTTAGGCTTAGATCCATATTAGAAACTGAGTGAGTTAATGCACCACATGAAATATAGTTAACCCCACATTCAGCATAATGCCTTAGAGTAACTTCATCGATTCCTCCTGATGACTCAGTTAAACATTGGTCACCTATTAACTCAATCGCTTTTTTGGTATCTGTGTAATTAAAATTATCAATTAAAATTCGGTAAACTCCTTTATTTTTCAAAATTTCTGTTATCTCTTCCAAATCACGAGCCTCAACTACAATTGGTAGACTTAATTGGTGTTCTTTTAAATATTCCTTAGTCATTGTAATGGCTTTTGTAATTCCTCCGGCAAAATCTATATGATTGTCCTTGAGCATGATCATATCATATAATGCAAATCTATGATTGACTCCGCCTCCAATAGCTACAGCCCATTTTTCCAAAGCCCTAAAGCCTGGTGTAGTTTTACGAGTGTCTAGTATCTTAGTATTAGTGCCTTTCAATAATTCAACGTAAGAATTTGTTTTTGTTGCTATAGCGCTCATTCTTTGCATTGCATTTAAAACAATCCTTTCGGCTTTCAGAATCGATAGCTTTGATCCATTTACATAGAATGCAATATCTCCAAACTTTACAGAGTCACCATCATTTAGTAATGTTTCAACAATTAAATTAGGATCTATATGATTGAATACTTTTTTTGCGAATCCAATACCGGCAATAATCCCATTGTCTTTGATTAAAAGCTTAGCATTTCCATGAGCATTTTCAGGGATACAAGCTAAAGAACTAAAATCTCCGTCCCCAACGTCTTCGCGTACAGCATTCTCAATTATTATTTGCACTTCATTTTTGAATTGTTCGTTGGTAATCATATTTGTAACTTTGTAGCTAAAATATGAATTGTTAAGGAAATATGTAAACAATTGTAGTTCCTTATTCAAAAATTACTTAGCACAAAAAATGGAGATCAAAATCATTGCCATAGGTAAAACTGATAGAACTGAATTAGAACAGCTAATAAAAAGCTATCAAAACAGACTAAAGCATTATGTACGTTTCTCAATTGAAATCATTCCTGATATAAAAAATAGTAAAAATTTATCTGAAAAAAAACGAAAAGAAAAAGAAGGAGAATTGATTCTAAAAAAAATTTGTGATTCTGACTTTGTTATTTTGCTTGATGAGAATGGTAGTGAAATGAATTCAATTAAATTCTCAAACTTTCTGCAAAAAAAAATGAACTCTGGTTTAAAGCGTCTAATTTTAGTAATTGGAGGTCCATATGGTTTTTCTCAATCAATTTACAATAAGTCATTTACAAAATTAGCTGTTTCAAAAATGACATTTTCCCATCAAATGGTGCGTTTATTTGTAATTGAACAACTTTACAGAGCGTATACTATTTTAAAGAATGAACCTTACCACCACCGCTAACTCAAAAAACAACACATGAAGATTGTATTTGCAACAAATAACTTGAACAAAATTAAAGAAGTTCAATCACTACTTCCCTCAAATATTACTATTGTTAGCCTTGCCTCTGTTGGATGTAATGAAGAAATTCCAGAAACAAAAAATACGATAAAAGAAAATGCTATTCAAAAAGCTGATTATATTAAAAAACGTTATGGATTTGATTGCTTTGCAGACGATACAGGCCTAGTTGTCAAAGCATTAAATGGTTCACCAGGTATTCGTTCAGCTAGATATGCTGGTCCAGAAAAATGTTCTGAATCAAATATGAAATTATTATTATCAGAACTAAAACTCATATCAGACCGTTCTGCACAGTTTAAAACAGTCATAGCTCTAAATATCAACGGAAAATCATTAACATTTGAAGGCATATGCAAAGGAGAAATTACTCATAATAAAAAAGGAACAGGAGGGTTTGGTTATGACCCTATATTTAAACCAGATGATGATAAAAAAACTTTTGCAGAGCTTTCTTTAGAACGGAAAAATGAAATTGGACACCGCGGAAAAGCCGTTGCAAAATTGGTTGATTATTTGAATTTTCTTTAAATAAAATAACGTTATATTTGCAGCTTAAAATTCCTCAGGGTGAGGGTGTGTTACACGAAGCTTGGTTATATTACGTTCA